>JAYTEN010000019.1:0-13516 GCA_043735145.1 Gemmatimonadota bacterium
GCTGAGATTTTCGCGTCGGCTGCATTTTTCGCCGAAATTTTCCAAACGATGACGGGCGATGAATCAGCAATCAAAAATGTTGCAAGAGAAAAGTGCGACAAACGAAAAAAGGTCGAGCCATATCTGGCTCGACCTTTTTATGACCTAATTTTACGGTCCCGACCGGACTCGAACCGGCGATCTCCTGCGTGACAGGCAGGCATGTTAACCACTACACCACGGGGCCAGTTTAGAGGTTCGATTTACGATGCTCGATGTTCGAGCACCAATCTCTTCCTCGTATATTTCAAAGCTCAGTTCTAAGGTTCTTTCGAGCCTAGGATCCAAACTTCGAATATCAAGAATGGTGGGCGATGACGGGTTCGAACCGCCGACATCCTGCTTGTAAGGCAGGCGCTCTGAACCAGCTGAGCTATTCGCCCGATTACAGGATCAAGCCGAGCGGCAGCAGAACGCAGTAGCCTAGAACCAGCAAGAAGGGGGCCGCCGTGGTGGATCCCTGGGCGAGCAGGAAATACCCCCCGCCGAGCGCCAAAACGGCACCCCCGAGGAGGGACAGGTTGAGGGGCCCGAACTGCAGCCGCGACTGAGGACCGGAAGTCTGCACCATCATTGAGGATAACCCCCCTGAAAAGACAACGTCAAGCAGCCTCCTCCCCCGGCTGGGGTGGACTGCCACCCGCTTCGACCACCGCGAGCACGTCCCTGCACTTCTTACCCCATGGATTGAACTTGTTCGCCTGGAATCCCTGGGCCCAGGTCGCCTTGGCAGTCTCGGGGTCCCCGGCGAACCACTGGGCGCGCCCCATCTGGTAGTAAGCCTCGATGAGATTGGGTCCCAACTCGAGGGTTTTCCGGAAGAAGGTGTCCGCGTCCTCGAACATTTCCCGCTCCAGGTAGACCAGGCCCAGGTAGTAGTGGGCGTACAGTATCGCCTTCTTGTCGTTGGCCATGCGGATGGCCTTGGACAGGTGCTCGATGGCTTCCCCGAAGATCCGCTTCTTGAGGCAGATGTACCCCACGTTGATGCGCGCCAGCGAGTTGGCGGGCTCGCGCATCAGCACCTTCTGGAACGTCATCAGGGCGTCGTCGTAGTCTTCCTTCAGCATCTGGGCCCAGCCCAGCAGCGACTCGGCCTGCGCGTCCGCGGGCGAGAGCTCGAGGGCCTTCGTGAGCGCGGCGATACTGCCGGCGTAGTCGCCTAACGACAACAGGCTCCACCCCTTCTCGATGAAGGTGGAGGCGCCGATGTGGTCGGAGTGGATGACCGGCTTCTCGCCGATGTCCGGCGCCGCGGCCGAGGCCCGCGTCGCCGACGCGAGCTGCTTGTAGCGGTCCACCAGCGGCTTGATGTCGTCCTTCAGCGTGGCCAGCTCGGCGATCATCGACTCGACCTGCTTGAAGAGGCCGACGATCTCGTTCTTGCAGCGGGTCAGCTCGTCGGAGGAGCGCGCCGCGTCGAGCGCCGCCGACACCTGGTCGAGCCGCTCCCGGTAGCCCTTCACCGTCGCATCAGCCATGGACCGCCTCCGTCTGCACGGCCGTGAGCGCGATCCGCTCGGCCGACGTCACCAGCCGTCCCGTCTGCAGCAGGATCACGGTGCGGCTGCCCAGGCTGATGATGCCCTGGATGTATTCGGCGGCGAGGCCGCGCACCACCGACGGCGAGGCCGTCACGGCGTCGGCCGCCACCCGCAGCACCTCCACCACCGCGTCCACCACCACCGCCACGACGACGCCTTCGGCCTCAAGCACCATCGTCCGCGTCTCCTCCCGCTGCGGCGCGTCGCCGAGCTCGAAGCGCTTGCGCAGGTCGATCACCGGGACCACCGCGCCCTGGATCTGGAGCACCCCCTCGAGAAACGCGGGCGCCTTGGGCAGCGGCGACGGCTTCTCGTAGCGCAGGATGCGCTGGACGTGAAAGACGTTGAAGGCGAACTCCTGTCCGCCCACCCGGAAGACCACCACCTGGATGTCGTCACCCTGCTGCATCATTGCCACTCCCCGTCTCCATGATCCGTCCGGCCAGTACGCCGAGGTCGAGCACCGTCACCAGCTCGCGGCCCACGCGCCAGATCCCGCTGGCCCACGCCGACGGCGCCGCGCCCACGAAATCGGCGTTGCGGTCGATCACCTGCTCCACGTCGTCGACCTCGAGCGCCATCGGCGCGCCGTTGACGTTCACGATCACCGCCGTCTCCGAGGGCGCGTCGGGCGGCGTGCCGCCCGAGACCAGCGACGCCAGGTGCACCAGCGACACGAAGTGCTCGCGCAACGGCATGATGCCCCGCAGCGCGGGACTGCGCGAGGGCACCGCGCGCGCCGGCGCGACGTCGACCACCTCGCGCACCTCCGACAGGCCGAGCCCGTAGCGCGACCCGCCGGCGGTCACCACGAGAAATCCGTCGCGGTTCACGCCGCGGTCCCGGCGCGCAGGCGGAACACTTCGCCCGCCACGCGCTCGGCGATGCGCTCGAGCGGCACCGCGTCCTTCGCGGCACCCGCCTGGAGCGCGGCCTGCGGCATGCCGAAGACCACGCACGTTTCCTTGTCCTGCACCAGCGTCGCGCCCCCCGCCTTGCGGAGCGCGAGGAGCCCTTCGGCCCCGTCGCGGCCCATGCCCGTCATCACCACGCCGACGGTGGCGGCGCCGTAGACCTCGGCGACCGACCGGAACAGCGGATCGGCCGCGGGGCGCACCCCCCAGATGCTCGGCTCCTGCGACAGCGCGATTCGCGGCGCCTGCTGACCGTCGCGGACGACGCGCATGTGAAAATCGCCGGGCGCGATGTAGACGCATCCCGCGTCCGGCACCTGCCCCTCTTCCGCTTCCACCACCCGCAGCGCCGACTGGGTGTCGAGCCGTTCGGCCAGCGACTTCGTGAACCCCCTCGGCATGTGCTGCACCACCAGCACCGCGGCGTCGAGCGAGCCCGGCAGCTGGGGGATCACTTCGGCGAGGGCGCGGGGGCCGCCGGTCGAGGCGGCCACCGCGACCACGACGCGCGCGGCCCGGGGCGCGGCCGCCGTGCGCGGCGGCTGCGCGCGGGGGCGCGCGAGGACCTTCACGCGGTGGAGGTCGGCGGCCGCGGCCGCGCGCAACGCGGCGATCAGCCGCGTGCCGATCGCGGCCGCGGCTTCGCGGCCCACGCCTTCGGGCTTCTCCACCAGGTCCACGGCACCGAGCTCCAGCGCCCGGATCGCCTCGGCGTAGTCGCGACCGGCGCGCGCGCTCACGACCACGATCGGGCGCGGCGCCTCGCTCATGATATACCCGATCGCGCCGAGGCCATCGAGCTCGGGCATCGAGATGTCCATCGTCACTAGCGCTGGCTGGTAGATGTGGACCTTGCGTACCGCGTCGAGCCCGTTGCGCGCCGTCGCGACGACGCGGAATTCGCCCGAGGCATTGATGATGTCGGACAGCACCTGCCGCATGAGCGCGCTGTCGTCGGCGACGAGCACCGACGGCTGGTCAGAGCTCGCGGATGCCATGTTGCACCGATCGCACTTCGAGCCGTCCCCGGGGGAGGTGCAGGTAGACCGAGCGGCCGTAGCCCAGACCGGTGTCCTCGGCGATCACCGGGATGCGCGCGACCTTGAGCGCATCCTTCGTCGCCTGCACGTTGCGCTCGCCCATGAGCGCGACCCCGGGCGAGCCCAGGTTCGCGAACATCGCCGCGCCGCCCACCAGCCGGGCGCGCAGCCGGTCGGACACCGCGCCCAGCGCCAGCATCTCCTTCACCAGCAGGGGCACGGCGGTTTCGGCGAATTTTGCCAGGTTGGCGCGATCGCGGGCCAGCGTCTGCGACGGGAGCAGGATGTGCACCATGCCGCCCACCTTCGCGACCGCATCGTACAGCACGCACGCGACGCACGACCCCAGGCCCAGGGTGATGATGACCGCCTCGCCGCCCTCGGCGGCCCAGTCGGCGACCCGCACCAGGCGCTCCTTCACGGCGGGATCCAGCAGCGGGCGCGCGATCACGCCGGCTTCCGGAAGAGCCGCTCGCGCGCGTCCTCAGTCTTGAAGAGCGTCCGCGACCTGCCGAACAGCGTCTCGACCTTGCCGAGCACCAGCCACCCGCCCGGCGCCAGCGCGTCAAAGAACCGCTCGAAGAGTTTTTCCTGCGTCGCCCGGTCGAAGTAGATGACCACGTTGCGGCACACGATGAGCTGGTACGGCGGCGCGGGCGCCGCGTCCCGGGTGAGGTCGTGACGGATCGGGTGCACCAGGCGCCGCGCGGCGTCGGCCACGCGAAAGGGCGGGCCCGGCGAAAACCATTGCGCCATCAGGTCTTTCGGCACATCGGCGACGGCCGACGCGGGGTACTCGGCCCGGGCGAGAAAGGCGAGCGCGCCGGGATCGAGATCGGTGGCGTCGATGCGCACCCGCGCCCGGCCGGCCTGCGCCGCGAAGAGGATCGCGAGCGAGTACGGCTCCTCGCCGGTGGCGCTGCCGGCGCTCCACACCGCCACGGGGCCCGCCATCGCGGCGAGGGGCGGCACGACGCGCTCGCGGATCAGCGCGAAGGTCTCGGGATTCCGGAAGAACCGGGTGACGTTGATGGTGAGGGCGTCGAGCAACAGGTCGAACTCGGCCGGCACCTCGTCCAGGAGGCGGGCGTAATCGCCGAAGGTGTGCACGCCGCGGGCCCGCATGCGCACCGCGAGGCGCCGCCGCAGGCACGGCTCCTTGTAGCTGGACACGCTGAGACCGCGGCGCTCGATCTTCGCCATCAGCAGGACGAGGCCGGGCTCATCGGCGGGCGCGGTGCTCATCACGCCGGCATCCGCTCGATCGTCTCGAGGTTGCGCCGCGCCATCTCGTGCGCCGGGTTCAGCGCCAGCACCTCGCGCCAGTACACCTCGGCCTCGGCGCGCCGCAGCTGCTTGAAGGCGATGTTGCCGAGCTTGAAGTAGACGTCGTCGCCCAGCCGGGGCGCGATCTTCACGGCGCGCAGGTACGCCTGCTGGGCATCGTCGGCGCGGCCGGCGCGATAGTGCAGGTCGCCCAGGTTCTTGGAGACCTGCGGCAGTGACGGATCTTCCTCGAGCGCCGCGGCGAGCGTCTGCTCCGCCATCTCGGTGCGGTTCGCGCGTTCCTGGAGCACGCCGAGGTTGTTGCGCAGCGGCGCGTTGCGCGGGTAGGTCTGCACGCCCTCTTCGGCGATGGGCAGGACCTGCGCCTCCTGCCCCGCGACCAGCCCGGCGAGCACGCGCGCCCAGTACCATACCGCGGGCGGCTTCTTGTCCAGCATCAGCACGCGCGCCTGGTCGAGGCGCTGCAGCGCCTCCTCGCCCATGCCGCGCTTCAGGCTCAGGATGCCCCAGCCCTGGAGGATGCGCGCATCCTTCGGCGAGCGCGCGGCCGCGGCCGCGTACGCGGCCTCCGCCTCGGCGAGCCGGCCCATCTGCTCGAGCGCGAGGGCAAGATTGTGGATGACGGCGCCGCGGCTGCCGCCCTGATCGGCGGCCTGCCGCATCGCCTCGACGGCATCGCCCCAGCGACCCTGCCGCAGCGCCACCAGGCCGATGTAGAAGTGCCCCTGTGAATCGGCGGGCCGCAGGTCGGTGACGCGGCGAAACTCCCGGCTCGCCTCGTCGAGCATCCCGGTCTTGTAGAAGGCGAGGCCGAGGTTGCGGTGCTCCTCGACGCGCGCCTCGCTGATCTGGGGCTGCGGCTCCGGCGCGCTGGTGCGTCCGAGGCGGTGCGCGAACCCCGCGGTGACGAGTCCGTACAGCGACTTGCCGACCTCGAACTCGAGCATGCCCGAGTCCTCGATCACGCGGGTCACGTCGCGGGTGCCGTCGAGCAGGGGGATCAGCCGCTCCTGCTCCGGCGTGAGCGTGACGCCGGCCGACGACAGGCGCCCGCCCTCGACCACGAAGATCAGGTCGAAGGAGGGGATCTTCTTCTCGATGAGGCTCCACTCGTCGACCCGGCGCGCGCCCTCCAGCAGCAGCGACTCGGGCGAGATGCGCACCAGGAAGTCCTGCCGTTCGGGCCGCACGTCGCTCTCGAACGAGAAGGTGCCTGACGACCAGGTGAAGAGGAAATACACGGCCTCCTCGATCTGCACGCGCATGTAGCGCTCGAGGTCGAGGCGCGAGAGGGCGCCGTTGTCCACCAGCAGCTCGCCCAGGCGCTTGTCGCGCTCCTTGACCTGGCGCTCGATCGCGGCCTCGAGGTGCTCCTGCGTGATGAGCCCGCTCTTGACCAGGATGTCGCCGAGCCGGTCGCGCCGGTTGACGATCGAGGCGTAGGTGATCCAGCCCTGCTCGAAGAAGATGTAGCCGAAGTTGTTCCGGTCGGCGACCGACAGGCAGCCGTTCTTCTTGCCCATCGACAGCAGCTGGAGGACGTCGGGGAGGCTGGCCTCGCGCAGACTGCCCTTGATCGCCATCAGCGCAGGTCCTCGACCAGGCGGTCACCGATGTCGGGCCAGTCCCAGAGCAGCTTCTCGCGGCTGCTGAGGGCGGGATCGAGTCCCGCCGGGATGACCGCGCTGATGGCCTGGGCCTGCGAGGCGCGCGCGGCGCGGCCCTCGATGGCGGTGCGGGCGTTGGCGACGGTGAGGCGCTGGTCGTTCGGGTCCATCGCCGAGAAGGCGCGGTTCACGAGCCCCTGCACCGCGCGCGCGCTGTCGGCGGGACGGGCGGCGAGGTACTCGACCACGTCGTCGTCGGCCTGCACCTCCTGCGCGTCGAGGAGGCGCCTGACGAACACCGCGCGCATGGTGCGGTCGGGCGCCGCGAGCTCGCACACCAGGCCGCCCTCGAACCGCGTGACGAGGCGCGCGGAGACGTGCTCCAGCGCCGCCGGCGGGCGGTCGGCGGCGAAGACGATCTGCTTCTCGGCCTCGGCCAGGACGTTGAAGAGATTGTAGATCTCGTCCTGGGTCTGCTCCTTGCCGCCGATCAGCTGCGCGTCGTCGAGGAGGAAGGCGTCGGCGCGGCGGTAGCGGCGGCGCCACCATTCCACGTTGCCGCCCTCGATCGCCGCGAGCAGGTCCTCGATGAACGCCTGCGCCGAGAGGCAGGCGACCACGCGCGGCCCGCCCGGACCGGCGGCGAGCGCGTTGCCGATGGCGTGCAGCAGGTGCGTCTTGCCCACGCCGCTCGGCCCCGTGATGTAGAAGGGGTTGTACTTGCGGCCCGGATCGGCGACGACCATGCGCGCGGCGCGGATCACGGCCTCGTTGGCGGGGCCGCCGATGTAGTCGTCGAGGGTGAGCGCGGCCATCGGCGCCGGCGGCGGAACGGCGCCCTCGTCGAGTTTCTGCACGAACGCCTGCGCCTCGGCGAGGCGGTCGGGATCGCGGAAGCGCGCGTGGCCCGCGGCGGCGGGATCGAGCTCGCCCGCCTGCGTCGCCAGCATCTTCAGCATCTCGACGTCGGCGGAAAAGTGCGCGAGCACGTGCTCCACGTCGGGGAGCGAGTCGTGCGTCAGCAGCTCCTCGAGCCTCGCGGTGCGGAAGCCTTCCCCCTGCCAGCGCACCACCGCCTCGCCCACGCGGCTGCGCCAGGCGTCCATGGACTTCTCGACGGTGCGGGTGACGGCGGAGAGAAACGCCGAGAACTCATCAACGGGGGGACTGGGGGACGGGGGGACGGCGGGACCGGGTGACTCGGCGGGTACCGACGTTCTTTCCTGGGCGACTTGGCGACTTGGCGACTTGGCGACTGGCGGTTCGTCGCCATCGTCCACCAGCAACGCCCGCGCGCTGGCCGGGGTCAGCGGCGCTTCACTCACCGCCTGGAAGGCGCTGAGCCGATTTACCAGGCCCACCAGCTCGCGCACGTTACTCGCGGAAATTTCGGCGACGGTGTCGAGCACCCCGGGCGCGAACACCATGCCACGCTCGTCGGCCTTGCGGCGCAGGATGGCGAGCCGGGTCTCGAAGTCGGGCGCCGCCATGTCCACCAGCAGGCCGCCGCTCAGGCGCGACACCAGCCGCTCGTCGAGCTCGTCGATTTCCTGCGGCGGGCGGTCGCTCGACAGCACGACCTGGTTGCCGGTGATCTGCATCCGCTCCGACAGGCGCAGCAGCTCGGCCTGCATCTCCCGGTGCTTGGCGAGGAACTGCACGTCGTCGAGCAGCAGCACGTTGATCTCTTCGGCGCTGCGGCGGAATGCGTCGAGCTGGCCCGCCGCGATGGCGGCGTGATGCTGGCCGACGAATTCCTCCAGCGTCAGGTAGACCGTGCGCACCGACGCCTGCCGGTCCGCCGACCCCCAGCCGACGGCGTGGAGGAGGTGGGTCTTGCCGAGCCCCGAGCGCCCGTAGATGAAGAGCGGGTTATAGGCCTCGCCGGGATTCTGGGCCACGGCCTGCGCCGCCGTGAAGGCGAGGCGGTTGCTCGGCCCCACCACGAACGACGCGAATCGGAACCGCGGATTGAGGTCCACTCAGCGCTTCGCGCTCTCGGACAGCTTGCGCAGCACTTCCGCGCTCACCGCCTTGAGCGTCTCGAAGACGCCCTGGCCGTGCAGCGCGTCGGCCGCGAAGCTGGGCACGCTGCGGAAGTTCAGCGCATCGTCGAGCTCGGCCTGCGAGAGGATGAGCTCGCGCGGCAGGTCCTGCTTGTTGTACTGGAGGATCAGCGGGATGCCGCGCACGTCGATGCCCTGCTCGAGGACGTTGGCCTGGAGGTTCTGCAGGCTCTCGATGTTCTCGTCGAGCTGCCGCACCTGGCTGTCGGCGACGAAGATGATGCCGTCGGCACCCTGGAGGACGAGCTTCCGCGTCGCGTTGTAGTAGACCTGCCCCGGCACGGTGTAGAGCTGGAACTTGGTGGTGAAGCCCGAGATCGAACCCAGCTCGAGCGGCAGGAAATCGAAGAACAGGGTCCGGTCGGTCTGCGTGGCAAGCGAGACCATCCGGCCCTTCCGGTCTTCGGGCACCTGCCCGTAGATGTACTGCAAGTTGGTCGTCTTGCCGGACCGGCCCGGCCCGTAGTAGACGATCTTGCACGTGATTTCGCGCGTCGTGAAGTTCACGAGCGACATGTCTGGCTCACCGCTTGAAGAGGGACGCGAGACTGCTGTTGAGCTCGTTCTCGAAGTCGGCCGCCAGGATCGGCTGGCGCGGCTGATCGACCGGCGCCGCCTGCTTGAGCGCCGTCACGAACTCGTCGAAGAACACCTGCACCAGCCCGATCGACGTTTCCTTTCCGAAAACCGTCAGGACGATGAGCCGGCCGCGCGGGGTCTCGCACTGGGCGAGGTGAATCCCGTGGCGCTGGCCCGCGTGGAACAGCGCGGCGAAACCCGGTTCGCCCACTTGCTGCGCCAGCGCGCCGCTGCTGGCCATGATGGCCGCGCCCAACGCCGCCGCGCTCATCAGGTCCACGGCCCGCGCGAAACCGTGCTGCGCGAGCACCTGCCCAGCGGGCGTCATGACGACGACGAGCCGCGCGCTCGCCTGCGTCACGAAGCGCGAGAGCGGCAGCTCCGTCCACCCTTCGACCACGGTGGTGGTGGTCATGCGATGCTGCTTTCCGCCGCGCGCATCATCTCGAGGCGGGCCAGGCCGACGTTCACGCCGGCATCGGCGACGACGGCGACCAGCATGTCGCCGTTGGCGGCGACGAGCAGCGCGCCGCCTTCCGACTGCATCTGCACGAACTTCACGCGTCCCGCCCCGATGGCCGCAGCCGCGCCGCTGACCTTGCGCGCCAGCGACGCGGCGAAAGCGGCGAGCGCCTTGCCGTTCACGCCGACCATCAGCATCTGCGCGATCGCGAGTCCGTCGTCGGCCGAGATGAACATCGAGCCGCGGACGCCGCGCACCCGCGAAATCCGGTCGAGCGAGCGCTGGATGGCGTCGCTCACGTCTGCTCCTCCAGCCAGCGGCCCGCGGCCGCCCGGGCGCGGTCGGCGATGCGCACCGCGAGGCCGACGGGCGTGGCCTTGTCGCGGCGCAGCATGAGCAGCGCACCCTCGCCGACGGGCGACAGCACCACATTCGCGTGCTCGGCCTCGGCGACGATCGTGGTCCACGCGCCGAGGTCGAGATACCCCGTCGTGCGCGACGCCTCGCCCGACACGCCGGCGAGCGCCGCCGCGGCGAGCTCCGACACGTCCTCGCCCTGGTCCGACTTCACGCCACCCGCCATGACCAGGCCGCGGCTGTCGAGCAGCAGGATATCGGCGGTCGCGCCCTCGAGGCCCGCGAAGACCGGGGGACGGGGGGACGGGGGGACGGGGGGACGGGGCGCGGGCGCAAGGTTCGAGGCCGAAGAACGATCGGCACCCGCGGCTTTCAGCGCGGCATCGCGCGCCGCGGCCGAATCGGCATCGCGCTCGGCGGCCGAGACCTGCGCGGCCTGGATCGCCGCCGCGGTCGCGCGCAGTTGCGGGACTTCCGCGGGAGTCTTCCTGCGCGGGCTTTCGGTCCCCGGCCCCCGGTCCCCGGTCCCCGTCGTTGCGGTCCCCGGTCCCCGGTCAGCGGTCCCTCGCATCATGTCGAGCGCCCGACGCGCCGCCACATCCCCCGGGTTCGCGGCGAGGGCGTGCTCCAGCGCGTCGACGGCCCGCTTGGTATCGCCCTGCCTGTAGTAGAGGAAGCCGACGCCCTTGAGCGCGCCGGCGTGCTCGGGCACGATCGCCAGCACCTGCTCCCACGCCATGCGGGCCTCGAGCAGGTCGCCGCGATCGCTATGGATCCGGGCCAGACAATCGAAGCCGTCGGCATGGCCGGGATGGCGGCCGAGGCCGAGCATCGCCACCTGAAGGGCTTCCGCCAGGCCACCGCGCCGGCGCAGCGCCTCCGCGAGGTCGACGTACTGCAGGCTCGCGGGGTCGCGCGCGAGCGCCGCCGAGAGCAGCCGGATGTCGTCAGGCACGCGCGCCTCCCAGGAGCTGGACCAGGCTGCTGGTGGCGGCCTTCGCGGCCGTCACCGTATCACGCTCTGCCGGCGGCGTCGCATCCGACGCCAGGCGCTCCCACTGCGTGAACTGCTCGACCGCCTCCCCAAAGCGTCCTGCCGCCGCGAGGGACAGTCCGAACCAGCGGTGCGCGTCCATCGACAACGGATCGAGCCGGACCGCGCGGCGCGCTTCATCGATCGCGTCACCGGGACGGTTCTCGCGCAGGTGCGCGCGCGCCAGCAGCAGGTGCACGCGGGGCTCGCCCGGACGCAGCGCGCCCGCCGCGTGCGCCGCTTCCTTGGCGGCCGCGATGTCGCCGGCCTCCAGCCGCATTTCGGCCGCGGCCAGCAGCGACGACGCGTCGCCGCCCACCGACGCGCGGCCGCGGCCGCCCGGCCCCGGATCGTGCAGCGTCACGATGCCCGTCGCCACCAGACCGAAGAGCACGCGGGCCACCTCGAAATCCGACCGCGCCAGCGCGCGGGCGATGCCGCGCACGTCGCGCTCGCCATCCACCTGCGCCAGCACTTCCCACTCGCCCGGCAGCAGGTCGAGGAGCGACGTGTCCGCCCCACCCGACTCGGCCAGCACCGGCACCATGCCCAGGTGCGGAATATGCCCCTCGATGCGCGACCACTCGTCGATGCGGCGCGCGCCTTCCATCAGCACCGTCTCGGTCCGGATGCGCACCATGGCGTCGGCCGGCACGCCGGTGAGCGAGCCCTCCGAGAAGGAGAAGAAGCCTTCCTGCCACGAGAGCAACTCGAAGGCGACCTCGCAGACCTGGGCTTCGACCTGGCGCTTGAGATCGCGCTCGCCCAGCACACCCATCCCGACCAGGATCTGGCCGATCCGCCGCGGCGCCGTCGTGAGCTGCTCGCGCTCCTGCTGCTGGAGCAGGCGGGCCCGCTCGAGCTCGGCCTCGGTGATCTTGCCGCCGCGCACCAGCAGCTCGCCGATGCGCACCGCGTTGGACCGGATCTCGGCGTAGACGATCGCGCCCGCGTCGAAGGCGACCATACCCTCGTTGTTGCGCAGGTGGCTGGTCACGCGCATCACCCCGGTCTTACGGCTGAGATCGAGCAGCTGGAAGACGTCGTGGAGTCCGAGCTCCTTGAGCGGGCCTTCAATGGGCACGAGAACTCCAAAGCGTGGTATGCACCATCTTGTTCATGCCGCCTCACCCGCGAAGATGTGCACCAGGTCCGCGGCGGTCCGCGCGTGGGTTCGCGCGCGCTGGGCCAGCGGGCCCGACGGATCCAGCCCGATGCACGTCTCCCAGTGCTTCACGGCTTCACGGTAGCGACGTTCGCGCGCCAGCGCGACGCCCAGCTGGTAGTGCGCGCCGGCGTGGTCGGGCCGGAAGGTGATGACGCGCTGCGCGGCGGCCTGCGCATCGGCCGCACGGTTCATATCGAGAAGGACGCGCGCCAGCAGGACCAGGGCGTCGAAGTCGTACGCATCGCGCTCCAGCGTCGCGATCAGCAGGTCGAGCGCGTCACCCAACCGCTCGTGGTCGGCGTACAACGAGGCGAGCGCATAGGCCGCTTCGTGAAAGGTCGGCAGCCGTTCCAGCGCCGAGCGGAAGGCGCGCTCGGCCTCGCGCACGTCGTCGCGCGCCAGCGCCAGCCGCCCGACCTCGAGCCACACTTCCACGTATCCGGGGTCGAGCTCCAGCGCCGCGGTGTACGCGGCGCGCGCCAGCTCGGCGTCGCCGACGCGCAGCGCGACGTCCCCCATCAGTTTGCGCACGTCGGCGCGCGCCGGCGCGCGTTCTTCAGCCCGGCGCAGCACTTCGATCGCGCCCGACGGGTCACCGGTCGTCGCGCGGCTCTCGGCAACCATCAGCGACGCGTCCACATCGTCGGGGAACGACGCGAGGAGCTGTTCGGCCAGCGGACGCGCCTCGCCCGCCCGCTCCAGCGCGAGCAGGGCGCGCACTTCGCCGGCGCGCGCGGCACGGTGCCCCGCCGATCCTCCCCGCGCTTCGCGAAAGCGCTCCAGCGCCTCGCCGTGCAGGCCCCGGCGCGCATAGATCGTGCCGAGCAGGACAGCGCCCTCGATGCGGTCGGCGCCGCGCTGCACCGCGCGCGCCGCCTCGGCGATGGCGCGGTCGAAGAGCGCCTTGCTGAGGTAGTCCCGCGCCAGCGCGAAATGATCCTCGCCGCTGCGCGCCTTCGGCGTCGCGCTCGCCGCCGGCTTCAGCTCCGTGAAGATGTCGTCCAGCAGGCGCTGGTCGAAGACGAACGTTTCGCCGCTCTCGCCGAAGGGGCGCTCGCCCGAGAGGTCGGGGATGACCGAGAGCGCCGGGTCGTCGGCCTGGAGCTCGATCGAGAGCAGGAACTTCTGCGCCGAGTAGTAGGGATCGAGCTCGAGGGCGCGCCGCACCTCGCGCAGCGCGCCCTCGAAGTCACCGAGGTTCGAGAGGGTGAAGCTCAGGTTGTAGTGGCCGGCCGCGCCGTTGGGGTCGGCCTCGACGGCGCGCGCGAAAGCGTTCTTGGCGTCGATGGGCCGCTTGAGCTCGACCAGCACCTGGCCGATGCCGTTCCACGCCGAGCTCGAATCGGGCACCAGCTCCAGCGCCTGACGATAGGCCTCGAGCGCCAGCTGGAATTTCCGCATCTGCGCCAGGAGCAGACC
>JAYTEN010000020.1:0-12607 GCA_043735145.1 Gemmatimonadota bacterium
CGTCACCACCGTCCAGCGGTCCGGCAGCGTTCGCACGTGCGGGCCGCCGAGGTTGATCATCGGCTCGATGGCGATGGTCATGCCGGGCATCAGCCGCGGCCCGGTCTTCGGACGGCCGAAGTTGGGGACCTGCGGCTCCTCATGGAAGGTCGCGCCGATGCCGTGGCCGACCAGCTCGCGCACCACGCCGTAACCCGCCCCCTCCGCCACTTCCTGCACCGCAAAGCCGATGTCGCCCACCTGGTTACCGCCGCGCGCCGCGGCGATGCCGGCGGCAAGCGCCTGCCGGGTGATGTCGAGGAGCGCCTGCACCGGCGGGGCGACCTCGCCCACGGGCACGGTGATCGCGCTGTCGCCGTGCAGTCCGCCAACGCAGACGCCGCAGTCCACGCTCACCACGTCGCCTTCCCTCAGCACCCGCTTCTTCGACGGGATGCCGTGGACTACCTCGGCGTTGATCGACGTGCAGAGCGTCGCGGGGAAGCCGTAGAGCCCCTTGAACGACGGCGTCGCGCCGGCGTGCGAGCGGATGAAGTCCTCGGCGATAACGTCGAGCTCGGCGGTGGAGATGCCGGGCACGGTCGAGCGGCGCACCAGCGCGAGGGTATCGGCGACGATGCGGCCGGCCTTGCCCATCGTCTCGATTTCGCGCGGCGACTTGATCGTGATCATCGGATGGCGGTGAGCATCCGGGCGGAGATGTCTTCCACGCTGCCCATGCCCGGCACCCGCTTCACGATCCCGCGGTTCTCGTAATAGTTGATGAGCGGCGCCGTCTGCGCCTTGAAGACCTCGAGCCGCTTGGTGATCGACTCGGCGTTGTCGTCGGCGCGGCCTTCCTTCTCGGCGCGGCCCAGGAGGCGCTGGATCAGCTCCTTCTCGTCCACGTCGAGCAGCAGGACGCGGTCCACCTTGGCGCCCTTGGCGCGGAGCATGCGGTCCACCGCATCGGCCTGCGGCACGGTGCGCGGAAAGCCGTCCATGAGCACGCCCTTCACGGCGGCCTTGGAGTCGAGGATTTCCTGGATCAGCCCGAAGATCAATTCGTCGGGCACCAGCGCGCCCTGGTCGTAGTAGGCCGTGGCCTGCACGCCCAGCGGCGTGCCGTTCTTCATGGCCGCGCGGATCAGGTCGCCGGTGGAGACCTGCGGGATGCCGAGGCTGCCGGCGAGGATCTTGCCCTGCGTGCCCTTGCCCGAGCCGGGTGCGCCCAGAATCATCACGTTGTGCATAGGTCTCCAATCTACTCGGAGGTGACGAAGGTGACGAATGGTCGAGGTGAACGAGGGAGGAGACCCGGGATTGAACGGGAAAGGGATCGAGGGCTCGCGCCATCGATCCCTTTTTCATCCGTCCCTCAATCCCGTCCCTCAATCCCCTCGACCCTTCGTCACCTTCGTCACCTTCGGCCGTTACATCATCCGCTGTCTGCCCCGCGTGCGAATCCGTCCCTGCTTCATGAACGAATCGTACTGCCGCAGGATCATGTGCTGCTGCACCTGCTGGACCGTGTCGAGGGCGACGCCGACCACGATCAGCAGCGACGTGCCGCCGAAGGCGAACGGCACCTTGAAGTAGTCGAGCATGATCATCGGGAAGATCGCCACGGCGGTCAGGAAGAGCGCGCCGGGCAGCGTGATCCGCGACAACACGTGGTCGATGTATTCGGACGTCTTCTGACCGGGCTTCACGCCGGGGATGAACCCACCCTGCTTCTTCAGGTTCTCCGACAGGTCCACCGGGTTGAACACGATGGCCGTGTAGAAATACGTGAAGAACACGATCAGGACCGTGTAACAGATGTAGTACGTGAGCGATCCGGGCGAGAAGAACTCGGACACGCTGCGCATCCACGAGATGTTCGAGAACTGCGCCATCGTCGCGGGGACGATGATGATCGACTGGGCGAAGACGATCGGCATCACGTTGGCCGTAAGCAGGCGCAGCGGGATGAACGATTTCTGGCCTTCGCGAATGCGCCCGCGGCCCATGACCTTGCGCGGGATCTGGATCGGGATGCGCCGCGCCGCGACGATGATCGCCACCGTCACCCAGACCACCGCGAGCATGAGCACCATGAAGAAGGCGAGCCGCGGCCACGACAGCGCGCCGGTCCGCAGGTACTCGGGCAGCGCGAAGGTATTGGGAAGGATGCGCTCCACGATCGAGAAGAAGATCAGGAGGCTCATGCCGTTACCCAGCCCGCGCTCGGTGATCTGCTCGCCGAGCCACATGACGAAGATGGCGCCAGTGGTCAGGAAGAACGCCGCCAGCATCCGGAAGCCCATGCCGGGATTCGAGACCGCTCCCTGGAGCCCTTCGAGGAAGAGCGACACGCCCCACGCCTGGCCGGCCGCGAGGGCGATAGTCAGGTAGCGGGTCCACTGGGTGATCTTCTTGCGGCCTTCTTCTTCCTTCTGCAGCCGCTCGATCGTCGGGAACACCGCGCCGAGGATCTGGAAGAAGATGCTCGCCGAGATGTAGGGCATGATGCCCAGGGCGAATACCGTGCCCTTCGCGAGCGCGCCGCCCACGAAGAGGTTGTAGACGCCGAACAGCGTCTGGTTGCCCTGGTTCCGGAAGAAATCGATCGTCGCCTGCGCGTTCACGTACGGCAGGGTGACGTGCGCGCCGATCCGGTACACGAACAGGCAGAGCAAGGTGAAGAGGATCTTCTCCTTGAGCTCCGGAACGCTGAACGGATTCGGGATGCGTGGTGCGGTCATGCTACTCCTCGACCCGGCCGCCTGCCGCTTCGATCTTCGCCTTGGCGGCGGCGGACACCTTGAGACCCTTCACGACGAGGCCCTTGGGCGCGTCGCCGTCGGCCAGCACCTTGATCAGCTTGGCCACGTGCTGGACCAGGCCAGCGCCGGCGAGCTTTTCGGCCGTGACCTCGCCCCCCTCGAACTCGCCGAGGGCCTTGAGGTTGACCGCCTGCGCGGTCTGCTTGTTCGGATTGCTGAAGCCACGCTTCGGCACGCGCCGGATGAGGGGCATCTGGCCGCCCTCGAACCCGGGACGCGAGTTGCCCTTCACGCGGGCCTTGTGACCCTTGTGACCCTTGCCCGACGTCTTGCCGATGCCCGAGCCCACGCCGCGGCCGACCCGCTTGCGGTACTGGGTCGAGCCTTCGGTGGGCTTCAGGTTGCCGAGCGTGACCTTTTCGGTCTTCGTCGCCATTTACTTCTCCCCTGCGGGCGTGACCTCGACGAGGTGGCGCACCTGGTGCAGCATGCCGCGAATGGACGGCGAATCGGTGATCGTGATTTCGTGCTGGTGATGATGCAGCCCGAGCGCAATGAGGGTGCGCTTGTGCACCGCCGGCCGCCCCGACTTGCTGCGGACCTGCTTCACGCGCAACAACCCGCCCGCGGCAGCCTTGGCCCCCTTGGCGACTTGGCGACCTGGCGACTTGGCACCGGTCTTCTGGTCAGGCATGCGCGGCCTCGTTCTGCCGGGCCTTGTAGCCCAGCGACGACGCTTCGACGCCGCGCTCGCGCGCGATGCGCTGCACGGTGACGAGATGCTGGAGGCCGTCCATCGTGGCGCGCACCACGTTGTGCGGGTTGTTGGAGCCGAGGCTCTTGGTCAGGATGTCATGAATCCCCGCGCACTCGAGCACCGCGCGCACCGGGCCGCCGGCAATGACGCCGGTACCGGGGGAGGCGGGCTTCAGGAAGACACGGCCGGCGCCATGCTCGCCGACGATCTCATGCGGAATGGTCATGCCGGTACGGGGCACATTGACCATCGACCGGCGCGCGGCGTCCACGGCCTTGCGCACGGCTTCACTGACTTCGTTCGCCTTGCCGGTCGCGACACCCACGTTGCCATTGCCGTCGCCGACGGCCACCAGCGCGTTGAAGCTGAAGCGCCGGCCGCCCTTCACGACCTTGGCCACGCGATTGATCGCGATGACGTTCTCGACCTGGTCGCCTTCGCGACGCTCGCCGCGATCGCCGCCACGTCCGCCGCCCGGTCCGCCGCGTCCCTGGCCACCGCCCGGTCCGCCCCGTCCCTGGCCGCCACCCTGACCGCCACGACCCTGTCCGCCGCGACCCTGGCCGCCACGATGACCGCCGGGTCCGCCACCGCCCGGTCCGCCCGGTGCGCCGCCGCCCGGTGCGCCGCCCTGTCCCTGTTCGTTCGCCATGCTAGAACTCCAATCCGCCCTTGCGCGCGCCTTCGGCTACTGCCTTGACGCGACCGTGATAGGCATAGCCCGCGCGGTCGAAAACGACCTTCGCGATGCCCGCCTGTTTCGCCTTGGCGGCGAGCGCTTCTCCCACTGCGAAGCCCTTGGCAACCTTGCCCTTGGCTTCGGTCACGCCCTCGGACCGGTCGGCAGTGCCCATGAGGACCTTGCCTACCGTGTCGTCCACGAGGTGCGCGTAGATGTGTTTGTTCGAGCGGAAAACCACCATGCGCGGCCGCTCGGCCGTACCGGTGACCTTCTTGCGCACGCGCAGGTGGCGCCGCATGCGCAGCTCCCGGCCCGTCTTGGGCTTTCTGACCGTTCTCACTTTTTTACTTCGCCCCCGTCTTGCCGGCCTTGCGGCGGACCTGCTCGCCCACGTACCGGATGCCCTTGCCCTTGTAGGGTTCCGGCGGACGCACGTCGCGGATGTTCGCGGCGACCTGGCCCACCAGCTCCTTGTCCGCGCCCGTCACCTTGACGAGCGTCGGCTGCTCCGCCTTCAGCGTGATGCCCTTGGGCGCCTTGAAGTCCACCGTGTGCGAGTAGCCCACGATCAGCGTCAGGCCGAAGGGCTTGGTCTCCGCCCGGTAGCCGACGCCCTGGATCTCGAGCGCCTTCTCGTAGCCCTTCGTCACGCCCTCGACCATGTTGGCCACCAGGGTGCGGGAAAGGCCGTGCAGCGCCTTGTGCTTGGCTTCATCCGAGGGCCGCTTCACGTTCACATTCCCGTCCGCCACCTCGAGCAGCATGTCGGGATGGAAAGTGCGGGTGAGCTCGCCCTTGGGGCCCTTCACCGTGAGGACGCGGTCCTTGAAGGACGCGCTGACACCCGACGGGATGGGAACCGGCTTCTTGCCGATACGCGACATGTCTCGCTCCCTACCAGACCAGCGCGAGGAGCTCGCCGCCCATATGGGCGGAGCGGGCATCGCGGTCGGTCATGAGGCCCTTGGGCGTGGACACGATCGCCATGCCGAGGCCGTTCTTGACGCGCGGGATCTCGCGCGCGCCGACGTAGCGGCGCAGGCCCGGCGAGCTGACGCGCTGCAACTCGCGGATCACGGGCTGGTCGCCGTTGTGGTAGCGCAGGTACAGCCGCAGCAGGCCATGCCGGCCATCGTCCAGGACCTGGAACTCCTGGATGTAGTGGTTGTCACGCAGCAGCCGCGCGATCTCCAGCTTCAGCTTGGAGGGCGGCATGTCCACGCGGCGGTGCCGCGAGGAGCAGGCATTGCGGATGCGTGTCAGCATGTCCGCGACGGGATCGGTCATCGACATTACACAGCACTCCTTGTAGTCATTTGCCGGCTCGAAGTGCGTAGTGCGTGGTGCGTAGTGCGTAGGAAAACCGCACCGCACGCATCGTCCTGCGCCACCGCGAACCACGTCACTACAGTTCACTACGCACTACGCACTGCTCTTCCTACCAGCTGGCCTTGCGCACGCCCGGGATCTCGCCCCTCAGCGCGAGGTCACGGAAACAGATGCGGCAGAGACCGAACTTGCGCAGATACGCGCGCGAGCGGCCACACCGCTGGCAGCGCGTGATGACCCGCGTCGAAAACTTCGGCTTCCGTTTGGCCCGCTCGATCCAGCACTTTTTTGCCATGGAATTCCCCTGGTTCAGTCGACGAGGACGGGCTGTTCGCCCCGGAAGGGCATGCCCATCTCGCGCAGCAGCGCCATCGCCACGTCATCACGCGACGCGTTCGTCACGATCGTGATATCCATCCCGTGGATCCGCTCGACCTTGTCGTAGTCGATCTCCGGGAAGATCATCTGCTCCTTGATGCCGAACGTGTAGTTGCCCCGTCCGTCGAACGACTTCGTCGGCAGCCCGCGGAAGTCGCGGATGCGCGGCACCGCGACGTTGATAAAGCGGTCCAGGAACTCGTACATCCGCTGGCCCCGCAGCGTCACCGCCGCGCCCACAGCCATGCCTTCGCGGAGGTTGAAATTGGCGATGGCCTTCTTGGCCTTGGTCACGTTCGGCTTCTGGCCGGTGATCTGCCCCAGCTCGGCGACGATCGCGTCCATGGCCTTGGCCTGCTTGCCGCCCTCGCCGAAGCCCACGTTCAATACGACCTTCACGATCCGCGGCACCTGGTGCTGGTTGGAGAAGCCGAACTGCTTGGCCAGCGCCGCGCGCACGTTCTTCTCGTAATGGTTCTGGAGGCGGGGGATGGCCGGCGCTTCCACGGCGGTCCCGCCCTGCGTCTTCTCGCTCATGCCCGGCTCCGCGGAATGGACTCGCCCGAACGCACGCTCACGCGCTCGAGCGTTCCGTCCTTGCTCACCTGCCGGCGCACCCGCGTCGGCCGGTCCTGCTTCGGATCGATCAGCATCACCTTGGACGCGGCGATGGCGGCGGCCTTCTGGATGATGCCGCTCTCCTCGCCCTGCTGCGTCGCCTTGCGGTGGCGCTTCACGATGTTCACGCCCTCGACGATCACGCGGTTCTTCTCGGGAATCGCGCGCAGCACCGTGCCCCGCTTGCCCTTGTCATCGCCCGAGATCACCATCACCAGGTCGCCCCGGGTGACGTGCATCTTCACGCGGACCCTGGGTTCGCGCTTGGGGCGGCGCTTGCTCTTCTTGTAGACCAGCGGCTTCATGCTACAGGACCTCCGGCGCGAGCGAGACGATCTTCATGAAGCGCTTCTCGCGCAGCTCGCGGGCCACCGGCCCGAAGATGCGGGTCGCGCGCGGCTCGCCCTGCTCGTTGATGATCACGGCCGCATTTTCGTCGAAACGGATGTAGCTGCCGTCGCGCCGCCGGGCCTCCTTGGCCACGCGCACCACCACGGCGCGGGCGACTTCACCCTTCTTCACGGTGCCGGTCGGCAGCGCGTCCTTGATGGCGACGATGACGACGTCGCCCAGGCCGGCATACCGCCGCCGGGACCCGCCGAGGACCCGGATGACCAGCGCACGCTTGGCCCCCGAGTTGTCGGCGATCTTGAGAATCGATTCCTGCTGGACCACGGTCCGCCTCCCCTACTTCGCCCGCGTGACGATCTCGATGACCCGCCAACGCTTGGTCTTCGAGAGCGGCCGCGTTTCCATGATGCGTACCAGGTCACCGGTCTTCGCGGCATTCTCTTCGTCGTGGGCCACGACCTTCTTGGTCCGCGTCGACTGCTTGCCGTAGAGCTTGTGCGTAATCTGACGCTCGAAGCTCACCACGACGGACTTCTGCATCCGGTCGCTCACTACCGTGCCCACGCGGCTCTTGCGCCGCGCCCGGGCCACATCCTGCTCGGTCATCATCATGCCTTCCGCGCGGTCGTCGCCGCGCGCTCCGCCAGCAGCGTCTTCAACCGGGCAACCGCCCGGCGGGTATGCCGCAGATCCATGGGATTAGCCAGCACTTCGGTCCCGGACTTGAACCGCAGCCCGAACCGCTCCTTCTCCAGCTCCAGCACCTTGGCGCGCAGCTCGGCATCGCTCAGCTCGCGCATCGCCTCAACCGTCATGATCTCCACGTCAGTCCTCCCGCTCGACCAGGCGCGTGGTGATCGGCAGCTTCGCCGACGCCAGCGCCATCGACTTCTGGGCGATTTCCTTGGTCACGCCTTCGATCTCGAAGAGGATGCGTCCCGGCTTCACCACCGCGACCCAGCCCTCCGGATTGCCCTTGCCCTTGCCCATGCGCGTTTCGGCCGGCTTCTTGGTGATCGGCTTGTCCGGAAACACCCGGATCCACAGCTTGCCGCCACGCTTCATCTCGCGCGTCATCGCGACACGCGCCGCCTCGATCTGCCGGTTCGAGACCCAGCCGGCCTCGGTCGCCTGCAGGCCGAAGTGGCCGAAGGCCACCGTCGCCCCGCGCGTGGCGTAGCCGCGCATGCGGCCCTTCATCTGCTTGCGGAATTTGACCCGCTTCGGCGCCAGCATCGGTCAGCTCCCCGTGCTGTAGGTCCGGCCGCGCGCGTCCTCCACGACCTCGCCCTTGAAGATCCAGACCTTCACGCCGATGGTGCCGAACGTCGTCTTGGCCGTGCTCTGCGCGTAATCGATGTCGGCGCGCAGGGTGTGCAGCGGCACCCGGCCCTCGTGGTAGCCCTCGACACGCGCGATCTCCGCGCCGCCCAGCCGCCCGCCGCACTTGATCTTGATGCCCTGCGCGCCCATCCGCATCGAGCTCTGCACCGCGCGCTTCATGGCGCGGCGGAAGCTGATGCGCTGCGCCAGCTGGTGCGCGACGTTGTCGGCCACGAGCTGCGAATCGAGCTCGGGACGCTTGATCTCCTCGACATTGATCCCGACTTCCTTGCCCGTCAGCTGGGCGAGCTCGTCGCGGAGCTTGTCGACCTCGGCGCCGCGCTTGCCGATGACGACGCCGGGCCGGCCCGTATGGACCGTCACGACGACCTTGCCCGGCCGGCGCTCGATGTGCACGTCACTGATCGCGGCGTGCTGGAGCCGCGTCTTCAGGTAGGTGCGGATCAGCTCGTCTTCCTTCAGGAGCTTCGGAAACTCCTTGCCGGAAGCGTACCAGCGGGAGCGCCAGGGCTTGACGATGCCGAGGCGAAACCCATGCGGATGTACTTTCTGTCCCACGCGCTACTCCTTCGTGGCCACGATGATCGTGACGTGACTCGTGCGCTTCTTGACCGGCATCGCCCGGCCCATGGCCGCGGGCATGAACCGCTTCAGTGCCGGACCGCCATCGACCGTCACCGTCTTGACGAACAGCGTGTCCTCGTCCAGCCGCTCGTCGGTCTTCAGCGATGCTTCGCGGGCATTCGCCACCGCCGACAGCAGCACCTTCGAGACCTGCTTGGCCGCGTGCTTCTTGCTGAACTTGAGGATCGCGAACGCCTCATTGACCGGCTTGCCGCGGACCAGGTCCACGACCAGCCGCATCTTGCGCGGCGACTGGCGGATCGTTCTCTGCAATGCCCGGGCTTCCACGATCAACCCTTCCTGCCGCCGGCGCCGCCGGCTCTCGGGGGCGGACCACCCGCGGCGGGCGCCGGTGCGGCACCCGCGGCCGGAGCCGGAGCCGCGCCGATGGACGCCGTCTTGTCGGCGCTCAGCTTGCCGCTGTGCCCGCGGAACAGCCGCGTCGGCGAGAACTCGCCGAGCTTGTGGCCGACCATGTTCTCGGAGATGTACACCGGCACGAACTTGTTGCCGTTGTGCACCGCCAGCGTGTGCCCGACGAAGTCCGGCGTCACCGTCGACGCGCGGGACCAGGTCTTCAGCACCCGCTTCTCCTTCTTGGTGTTCATGTCGTGGATGCGCAGGAGCAGGCGCGCATCGACATAGGGGCCCTTCTTGACGCTGCGTGCCATTACTGGGTCGCCTTGCCGCGCTTGCGGCCGCGGATGATGAGCTTGGTGCTCGCCTTCTTCTTGTGACGGGTCTTCACGCCTTCCGGCTTGCCCCACGGGCTCACCGGCGGACGGCCGCCGCTCGACTTGCCTTCGCCGCCGCCCAGCGGGTGGTCGACGGGATTCTTGGCGACGCCGCGCACGCGCGAGCGCTTGCCGAGCCAGCGGTTCTTGCCGGCCTTGCCGATGCTCTCGAGCTCGTGCTCGGCGTTGCCCACCGTGCCGATGGTGGCGAAGCATTCCTTCCGGATCATCCGGACCTCGCCGCTCATCATCTTGATGGTGACGTGATTGCCTTCCTTGGCCACCACCTGCGCCTCGCCGCCGGCCGAGCGCACCAGCTGGGCACCGCGTCCGACCTTGAGTTCCACGTTATGCACCGACGTGCCCAGCGGGATCTCCGCCAGCGGGACCGCGTTGCCCAGGCGGATGTCCGCGCCGGGACCCGAGATCACCGCGTCGCCGACCTGCAGGCCGCGCGGGTGGATGATGTAGCGCTTCTCGCCGTCGGCGTAGTGGATCAGCGCGATGCGCGCCGAGCGGTTCGGATCGTACTCGATCGTCGCCACCTTGCCCTGCACGCCATGCTTGTCGCGGCGGAAATCGATCCGCCGGTACATGCGCTTGTGACCGCCGCCCTTGTACCGCGTGGTCACGTGGCCCTTGTTGTTGCGGCCCCCGTGGCTCTTCAGCGGCTCGAGGAGGGACTCCTCGGGCGTGCTCCGCGTGATCTCCGCGAAATCGGAGATGATCGTGAAGCGCTGCGACGGAGTCGTCGGTTTCAGCTGCCTGATACCCATCGCTTAGCCCTCGAAGATCGGAATCACGTCACCATCCTTGAGCGTGACCATCGCCTTTTTCCAGCGCGCCTGGATCCCGCCGCGCCCGCGGCCCAGGCCGCCAGGACGCCGTTCTTTGGCCCGGACGTTGATCGTCCGCACCCGGGTCACCGTGACGCCGAACATGCCCTGGATCGCTTCGCGGATCGCAGTCTTCGTCGCCTTGTTGGCCACATGGAACGTGTACACCTTCTCGGCCCCGTACTGGCCCGAGCTCTTCTCCGTGACGACGGGGCGGATCACCGTCTGCAATGCGTTGGCCATGGTCTAGTCCTTCTTCTTTCCGGGCTTCTTCGCCGGAGCCTTCTTTGACTCGGATCCACCCTTCGTCACCTTCGTCACCTTCTTCGCCACGGCCTTCTTCGCCGCGGTCTTCTTCGCCGGCGTCTTCTTCGCCGTGGCTTTCTTCGCCGTGGCTTTCTTCGCCCCGGATGCACCCTTCGTCACCTTCGTCACCTTCTTCTTCTTGGCGGCGGGCTTCTCGTCGGCGTCCTCGCGGCGCGACTGCGAGGTGCCCTTCGCCTTCGGGGCGCGCGCCACGGCCTCGACTGCTGCGCCCTCTTCGAGGGTACCCAGCGCGCCTTCCTCGATGACGATCGAGTCGGCGTGGAGGATGTCGTAGGTCGAGGCGTCGGCGTACCGCATCACGTCCACCCCGGGGATGTTGCGCGCCGAGAGGAGGACGTTGGTGTTCAGCTCGTTGGTCAGCACCAGCACCTTCTGGCCGTCGAGACCCATGTTCCAGATCAGCTCGGCCATCTGCTTCGTCTTCGGCGCGTCGAAGGCCAGCGGGGCAACGATGGTGAGCGCCTCCTCGCGGACCCGCGCGTTGAGCGCGCTCCGGCGGGCCAGCTGGCGCTGCTTCTTCGGCATCGCGGTGCGGTAATCGCGCGGCTGCGGACCGAAGGTGGTGCCGCCACCGGGCCACAACGGCGAGCGAATCGAGCCCGCGCGCGCGCGGCCGGTGCCCTTCTGGCGCCACGGCTTCTGGTTACCACCCGAGACCAGGCCGCGGGTCTTGGTCTTCACCGTGCCCTGGCGCTGGTTGGCGAGATAGATCTTCACCGCCTGGTGCATCACCGAATCGTTGACGGTGCCGTCGAACGTGTCGGCCGGGAGCTTCACGGCATTGCGGCGCGGCGAGCCGTCGGCCTGCCAGGCGCGGACTTCGAAGGGGGCGGTCATGAATTCTGCTTCCGCACCGTGACGATGCCGTTCATGGAGCCGGGGATGGAGCCCTGCACGTAGAGCAGGTTCCGCTCGGCGTCGACCTTCATGATCACGAGGCGGATCTGGGTGCGCTGACGCGCGCCCATGTGACCCGGCATCTTCTTGCCCTTGATGACGCGCGAGGGATCGGTGCCCGGTCCGACCGAGCCCGGCTTGCGGTAGCGCGTGTTGCCGTGCGAGGCCGGCCCGCCGTGGAAACCCCAGCGGTGCACGACGCCCTGGAAGCCGCGTCCCTTGCTGGTCCCGGTGACCTTCACCTCTTCGCCGGCCGTGAAGGCCGCGACGGTGACGGTGCTGCCGAGCTCGGGGGCGTCACCCGCGAGGGAAAACTCCCGCAGGATGCGCGGCGTCTCGGCGATGCCCGCCTTGGCGGCGTGGCCCTTCTCGGCCTTCGACGTGTTCTTGGCGAGCCGCGTGCCGAAACCGAGCTGCACGCGCGTGGCCGAATCCGTCTTGCGGATCTGCACCACGGGGCAGGGCCCGGCTTCGATGACCGTCACGCCGGTGAGCGTGCCGTCTTCGGCGAAGAGCTGGGTCATGCCCAGCTTGCGTCCAATGATCCCGTTCATGTGTTGCCTACTCCACCTTGATCTCGACGTCGACGCCGGCCGGGAGATCCAGCTTCGTCAACGCGTCGACCGTCTGCGGGCGTGAGTCGTTGATGTCGATGAGCCGCTTGTGCGTCTTGAGCTCGAACTGCTCGCGACTCTTCTTGTCCACGTGCGGGCTGCGGAGCACGGTCCAGCGCTGCGTCTTGGTCGGCAGCGGGATGGGACCGGTGACCTGCGCGCCCGTCTTCTCCGCCGTGCGGACGATATCCGCCGCGGCGGTGTCGATCACCGCGTGATCGAACGCCTTGAGACGGATGCGGATACGGCCGGCGACCTTTGCCATGTGTTCCCCTACGCCAGGATCTTGGTGACGACGCCGGCACCGACGGTGCGGCCGCCTTCGCGGATGGCGAAGCGCAGCTGCTCTTCCATCGCGATCGGGATGAT
>JAYTEN010000021.1:0-3820 GCA_043735145.1 Gemmatimonadota bacterium
TGGCGATGCTGCTGCACCGGGCCGCGACGCAGGTGCCATTTTACCGCTACCAGTGGGAACGCCGCCGCCGCCTGGGCGACCGCGCCTCGGCCGAGCTGCTCGAGAACTGGCCGGTGCTCGACAAGGACGCGGTGCGCGAAAACCCGCGCCTCTTCGTGGCCGACGACTGCGACGTGCGCCGCATGCTTCACGAGCAGACCAGCGGCACCACCGGGAAGCCCCTCGACATCTGGCGCAACCGCTCCACCGTCGAGTCGATGTACGCCATCGTCGACGCCCGCACCGCGGGATGGGAAGGCATTCCGGATGAAGCCCGCTGGGCCCGCCTCGGCGGCCAGCTTGTCACGCCGGTGCGTCAGCGCCAGCCCCCCTTCTGGGTCTGGAACATGGCCATGCGCCAGCTCTACATGTCGTCCTACCACCTGGCCCCGGACCTGATTCCGCACTACCTCGACGCGCTCAAGGAATACCGCATCCAGTACCTGGCGGCGTATCCGTCGTCGCTGCTCGCCATGGCGCACGAAGTCGTCCGCCGGGGCCGCAAGGACCTGAAGATGCTCGCGGTCTTCACCAACGCCGAGCCCCTGCACGCCGACCAGCGCGCCATCATCGGCGAGGCGTTCCAGTGCCCGGTGCGCGAAACCTACGGCATGACGGAGACGGTGGCCGCCGCGAGTGAATGCCCCCACGGCCGCATGCATCAGTGGCCCGAGGTCGGCCATATCGAGGTGCTGACCGACAGCCGCCCCGTGCCCGCCGGCGAGACCGGCGAGCTGGTCTGCACCGGCCTGCTCAACATCGACATGCCGCTCATCCGGTACCGTGCCGGCGACCGCGGAAGTCTCGCGGCCGCGGGTGACCGCTGCACCTGCGGCCGCTCGTTGCCACTCTTCGGCAGCGTCGAGGGCCGCAGCACCGACATGCTGCTCACCCGCGACGGGCGACAGGTCTTCTGGCTGAACCCCGTGTTCTACGGGCTGCCGGTGCGCCAGTCGCAGATCGTGCAGGAAAGCATCGACCAGATCACGGTGAAGGTCGCGCCGGGCCTGGGCTTCAACGCCGACACCGCGCGCACCATCGAGAACCGGCTTCGCACCCGCATGGGGAACGCCGAGATCACGATGCAGATGGTCGAAGAAGTCGAGCGGACGAAGAACGGCAAGATCCAGGCGGTGGTGTGCAAGCTGTCTGCCGAGGACCGCGAAGCCATCCTGCGCGGGTCGCGCGAGTCGTTCGTCGCCGCTTCGGCGAGGTAGTATCGTGCGCGTCTCGTGCATCCTGCCCTGCCGCAACGAGGAGAAGTTCATCGGCCCGTGCCTGGATTCCTTCCTGGCGACGGCGTATCCGCATGACCAGCTCGAGCTGCTCGTGGTGGACGGTGACAGCAACGACGGGACGCGCGAGATCGTGCAGGCATACTCGGCGAAGCATCCGTGCATCCGCCTCCTCGACAACCCGAAGCGGATCGTGCCGACGGCGCTGAACATCGGCATCCGGGCCGCGACCGGCGACGTCATCGTGCGGCTCGATGCCCACGTCGTGTATCCGCCCGACTACGTGCCCAAGTGCGTCGCCGCGCTCGAGACCAGCGGCGCCGACAACGTCGGCGGGATCGTGGTGACGCTGCCCGCCAACCAGACGCCCATGGCCGAAGCCATCGCCGTCGGCCTCTCGCATCCCTTCGGCGTCGGCAACTCGTGGTTCCGCATCGGCACCGCCGAAGCGCGCTGGGTCGACACGGTGCCGTTCGGCTGTTTTCGGCGCGAGCTGTTCAGCCGCATCGGCCTCTTCGACGAGGAGCTCGTCCGGAACCAGGATGACGAGTTCAACTTCCGGATCATCCGCGAGGGCGGCCGCATCATGCTGCTGCCCGACGTCGTGTCGTACTACTACGCGCGCGAATCGCCCGGGCTGGCGGCGAAGATGCTGTACCAGTACGGCTACTTCAAGCCGCTCGTGGCGCGGAAAATCGGCCGCGTCGTCACGCTGCGCCAGCTGGTGCCGCCGGCATTCGTCGCCTCGCTCGCCATCGGGGCGGTCCTGGCGCTGCTCTGGCCCCCGGCGGTGGTACTGCTCGCGGCAGTGATCCTCATGTACGCGGCCGCCGCCATCTTCAGCGCCGCCGGACAGGTTCGGCGTCACGGCATCCGCTGCGCCGCCGCGCTGGTGACGGTCTTTCCCCTGCTCCACATCTCCTACGGCGCCGGATTCATCCGGGGCCTGTGGAGCCTGCTGGTGAGCCGCGACCGCTGGCGCGACCCGGCCACCGTTCCGCTGACGCGCTGAACCCGCTCATGGAATCGCGTGCCGAGCTCGCCAGCCTCATGTACCACGAGGTCACGGACGACCAGTCCACCACCGGCTTTCAACGCCCGGCCGCGCGCCACTATGGTTTCACCCGGCACGCCTTCAGCGACCACCTCGCGCGCGTCGCCGCGTCGGCGATGACCCCCGGGCCGGTCACCGACCTCGACCTGCTCGCGCCCGGCCGTCACGTGCTGCTGACTTTCGACGACGGCGGCAAGAGCGCGTTGTATGCCGCCGAGGAGCTCGCCCGCCGCGGTTGGCGCGGGCACTTCTTCGCCGTCACCGGACGCATCGGTGAGCGGACCTTTCTCGACGGCGAGGGCCTGCGCGCGCTGCGCGATATGGGTCACGTGGTCGGCAGCCATTCGCACACGCACCCCGACATCTTCCGCGACCTGACGCGCTCGCGGATGCTGGAAGAATGGCGCATCAGCACCCGCATCCTCGAAGACCTGCTGGGCGAGCCCTGTCCGACCGCCTCGGTGCCGGGCGGAGACATCTCCGGCGCCGTCCTCGAGTCGGCCGCCGAGGCGGGCTTCAAGTACCTGTTCACTTCGGAACCCTGGACCACGCCCCGGCGGGTGGGGGATTGCTGGATTCTGGGGCGCCTCTGCCTCAAGACCGGGACCCCGGCCGAGATGGTGGAGGAGCTGGTGCAGTTCCGGGGCTGGCGCCGCGCGCGCATCGAACGGGGCCTCAAGGGCCTCGCCCGGCACGGCATGGCCCCCCTGTACCGCCTCTATGTGGAGCGTACCACGGCGCCACTGCCGCCCGTCGGTGCTCCCCGCGCATAAAGATGGTTCGGCACACATCTTGCGTGATCCATCCGCAGACGCTCGACTTCTGAAGCGGACGCACGCGCCCCGGCGCGAGACGCCGCAGAAAGTGATAGATGTGAGATGTTCAAAACCTTGTTCGTCAT
This sequence comes from Gemmatimonadota bacterium, assembly GCA_043735145.1. Lineage (GTDB taxonomy): Bacteria > Gemmatimonadota > Gemmatimonadetes > Gemmatimonadales > JACORV01 > DASXPG01. The sequence continues at coordinate 3,230 of JAYTEN010000021.1, forward strand.
TGCCGTGCTGGCCTGCGCCAACTGGGCGCACGCGTATGCACCACCCGTCGGGGCCGCCCAGCGGCACGCTGCCATGCAGGAAGCCGCGCCGTTCGCGCGGAAGTACCGGATCACCCTTCCGCTCGCCAACGCCATTCTGCGCTCCGCCGATCGCGCCCGCGTCCCGCGCACGATTGCCTTTCGCCTCGTGAAGGTGGAGTCGGGGTTCGATTCGCTGGCCGTCAGCCCGACCGGCGCGCTCGGCCTCACGCAGGTGCTGCCGAGCACGGGTCGTTATGCGTGCCCCGGCATGGATCTGTTGCAGATCCGGTCGAACCTGGATTGCGGATTCACGTACCTGAGGACGATGCACCGCCGGTATGGCGACTGGTTCGTCGCCACGGCCGCCTACAACCTCGGCCCGGCCACCGCCGATACCTCGAAGACACTCAACGACCTGCGCTATTCGCAGATGATTGCGGGTGCGTACTAGAGCATAGCGGATAGGGGGCCGAGGAGAGGGGGAGAGAGTATCCTTCTCCAGCCTCGCCCCTATCTCGGACTCCAAGTCGCCAAAGCCAAGTCGCCCAGTCGCCCAGTCGCCCAGTAGTC
>JAYTEN010000022.1:0-2225 GCA_043735145.1 Gemmatimonadota bacterium
GCGGATCAGGCCTCCGTCTGGTGCGCGTGCCGCCGCCGCTCGCCGTTCTGCCGGATCAGCACCGAGCTGACCAGCGGGAACCGCTCCGCGAACCACAGGTAACTCAGCCCCCACAGGCCGAAGAAGCCGGCGGTGATAAGCACCTCCAGAATGCCCAGCGGCAAGTGTCCGGGCGCCTGGGTGATCGACGGCACCACGAGCACGAAGCGGTCGACCCAGAGGCCGCACAGCGAAATCACGGCGATGGTGCCGAGGACGGCCGGGGTCTTCTTGGCGGCGACGCCGATCAGCCCCCAGAAGGGAACGATGAAGCACAGCACCACCATGGCGATCGAGATGCCGCGCCACTCGGGCCGCACCATGCGCAGGAAGAGGAACTGCGTCTCTTCCGGCATGTTGCCGTACCAGATGACGATGAACTGGGAGAAGAACGTATAGGCCCAGAACACCGTGAACCCGAAGCAGAGCTTGCCCAGGTCGTGCAGGTGCTTCGGGGTGATGACGTCCTCGAGCCCGAAGTGGCGGCGCCAGAGGATGGCGAGCAGCGCCAGCATCATGAGCCCGCTGAGCCACGCGCCCATGAAGAAGAACCCGCCGAGCAGGTTGGAGACCCAGTAAGGTGCCAGCGACATGATGCAGTCGAAGGCGACGACCGACATCCCGAGGGCATACACGATGATGAGGAGCGGCGCCATGACCGCGCGCGTCTCGCCGTGCCGCACGAATCCCTGCTCGGGATGAAAACCGGCGGTGATCCGGTCGTACAGCGGCCGGAAACGCAGCGGCAGCCTGTCCTTCGCATCGGCGACGTCCTGACGCACGCCGTGGTACACGAAGAAGAAGCTCATCGTGAACAGCACCAGCAGCGCGATCGACACGCGCAGGTACAGGAACCAGTCCCGCAGCCAGAAGGCCTTCACCGGCACGCTGGTGATCGGATGCAGGATCCACGGATAGATGTGGGCGCGGCCCAGCCATGAGACCAGGAAGAGCACGAACGCCACCGGCAGGAAGGTGCCCGACGCTTCGCTCATGCGCCGCAGCGGCGTGGCCCAGCGGCCCTTGGCAACGGTGACGACGGCGGCAAAGAGCACGCCCGCCTGCGCCAGCCCGGTCCAGAAGAGCCAGTTCACGTGGTAGATGCGCCAGGCGCGGGCCGGATCGGCGCCGAGGGCCAGGATCAGGAAGGTCACCAGGCCGACGACGGCGCACACCAGGAAGAGCGGGCGCATCCAGGTCGGGAGCGGACGCAGCAGCTTGGCGCGGACGCTCTCGCTCATGGCGACCAGGTCGATGCCGTGATCGTGGCTCATGGCGCGGTGGCTCCCTGGAGGTGCCGCACGTAATTCACCACGTTCCACCGGTCGTTCGAGTCACGGATCTTGTCGCCGTAGCGCGGCATGACGCCGCGGCCGTGGCGGATGATGGCGTAGATGTAGCCGTCGCTGCGCTGCTTCGTCATGTCCAGGGTGAGGTCGGGCGCATAGCCCAGGCCCCTGGGCCCGGCCACCGTGCCGTCACCATGGCCCGCCACGCCATGACAGACGGCGCAGTAGGTGTGGAAGATCTTGTCGCCGCGCGCCAGCGCCGCGGCGTCATGCGCGCCGGAGTTGCGCAGGCCATCCACGATCTTGAGTCCCGCCGGATCGTAGATGTTCAGTGAATCGACATGGCCCGTCACCGGCACGCTGCCCTCGGGCTGCTGCATGCGCATTTCGAAGGGCCGTACCGCCGGCTGATCGCGCATCGTCGTGAACCACGGCACCGCGCCTACCGCGCGGTCGAGCGTGGTGCAACCAACCGTGGCGATGGCAACTATCGTGAGCGCGATCGTGCGTCGTACGTCGTGCGTCGTGACTCCGCGCACGACCAACGACACACGACTCACGTGTTGGTCAGACACCGTTGACCTCCTCGGCGCCCGCGGCCTTCATGATCTGCTCCGCCGAACCGACCTGCGAGGGGCCACCGAAGACGAGCACGCCGAATTTGTCATTGCTGAACCGGGGGTCGTAGCCCGCGGCCTTCCGCAGCTTCGGGAGGCGGGCGTTGATGAACATGCCGGCCACCGTGGACAGGGCGCCGATGAGGATGGTGCACTCGAACCCGATGATGATGAACGGCGGCAGCGATACGATCGGCTTGCCGCCGGTGATCAGCTCCCAGTCGAGTGACGTCGAGATGGCGTAGGCAAAGCCGAGGGTACAGCCGGTCAGCGCGCCGAT
>JAYTEN010000023.1:0-2692 GCA_043735145.1 Gemmatimonadota bacterium
TTCGGCGAAGCCCCCACCGGGCTCTGGCTCCCCGAGTGCGCCTTCCGGCCGCCCGGTCCGTGGAATCCCCGCGGCGCGCGCGCGCGGGCCCACCGGCGCGGCACCGCCGAGTTCATCCGCACCGCGGGCTACCGCTACTTCTTCGTGGACGCGCACCTGCCGCAGGCCGGGCAGTTTCTCGGCCTCTACAGCGACGTGCCCCTGGGCGCCGCGCGCTCGGAGGCCGATCGGGATACCATCGCGCCCTCCGCCGAGAGCGCGCTCACGACGCTGCGCAGTCCCTATCGCGCCTACCGCATGCCGGGCAGCGGGCCGCTGCTGGCCGCGCTGGTCCGCGATCCGCGGTCCACGCGGCAGGTCTGGAGCCGGCACGAGGGATATCCCGGTGATGAGTGGTACCTCGAGTTTCACAAGATGCGCTGGCCCGGCGGCCTCAAGCTCTGGCGGGTCACCGGCGACGGCGTCGATCTCGGTGACAAGCGGCAGTACGAGCCGGAGCGCGCCGCGCAGCGCGCGCACGAGCACGCGCGCCATTTTTCGGGACTCCTGGGCGGTATCGCGCAGTCCGAGAAGGGCGGGGAGCTCATCGTCGCGCCGTTCGATACCGAGTTGTTCGGTCACTGGTGGTATGAAGGCGTGGACTTCATCGCCGACCTGTATCGCGCCCTGCGTGGCGTGGCGGTGCGCCCGGTGACGGCCCGCGCGCACGTGAGCGCGAGTCCGCCGCGCAGCGTCGTGCGGCTCAGCGAAGGCTCGTGGGGCGCCAACGGCGACTTCTCGATGTGGATGAACGACCAGACCGCCTGGACGTGGGAGCGCCTCTGGCCGATCGAAGATGCGTTCTGGGATTCCGCCCGCGCCGCGCTGCGTGCCGGCCCTGCCTCGCGGCGCGTGCTCGAGCAGGCCGCGCGCTCCATGCTGCTCGCGCAGGCGTCCGATTGGCAGTTCATCATTTCGACCGGTGCGGCGACCGACTACGCGGAGCAGCGCTTTGCGCTCCACTGCGCCGATGCCGAACACCTGCTCGGCGCGCTGAAGCCGGACGCCGGCCCGGGCGCGCTCGAGGAGGCGGTGCGCCGCGCCGACGCGCTCGCCCCTCGCGACGATCTCTTCCCGAAGGTGCTCGATGCGGTGGCCGAGGCGATTGGGTGAGCGTCGGCACATCGGTCGTGATTCACGGACACTTCTACCAGCCCCCGCGCGAGAATCCGTGGACGGGCGCGCTCGACGCCGAGCCGTCGGCGGCTCCCGACCACGACTGGAATACGCGCATCACGCGCGAGTGCTATGCGCCGCTCGCATCCGTCCCCCTCGGCCGCGGTGACGATCCGCCGCGTATCAACGCGTACAACTTTCTCAGCTTCGACGTCGGTCCGACGCTGCTCGAATGGCTGGAGCGGGAATCGCCCGCGACCTACGACGCCATGCTCCAGGGCGACCGCCTCAGCCGCGGACGCCTGGGCCACGGCAATGCCATCGCGATGCCGTACCACCATGTCATTCTTCCGCTCAGCAGCCGTCGCGACAAACGTACCGAGGTCCGGTGGGGCATCACCGACTTCCGGCGCCGCTTCGGCCGGGTGCCCGCGGGGATGTGGCTGCCCGAGACGGCGGTGGACCACGAGACACTCGACGTGCTCGCCGGGGAAGGGATCGCGTTCACGGTCGTTGCGCCGCACCAGGTGGCGCGGCCCCCCGCCAGCGGCCGGGCCGGCCTGGTGCGCACCAGCGGTGGCCGCAGCATCGCGCTGTTCGTGTACGATGGCGCGATCTCGCACGACGTCGCGTTCGGCCCGCTGGTGAAGGATTCCGAAGAGTGGGAGCGGCGGCTGCTCGCCGCGCCCGGGAACGTCGTCAGCGTCGCGACCGACGGCGAGACCTACGGCCATCACCACAAGTTCGGCGATCTCGCGCTCGGCGCGCTGCTGCAACGCATCGGCGCGCGCCGCAATATCCGCGTGGAGAATTTTGCGTCGGCGCTGCAGGCGTGGCCCGCGACCGAGGAGATCGAGCTGGTGTCCCCCAGCTCGTGGAGCTGCGCCCATGGCCTCGAACGGTGGCGCGCCGACTGCGGTTGCCGCATGACCCCGGGGCCTTCGACCCAGCAGCGATGGCGCGCGCCGTTACGCACCGCGATCGACTGGCTGGCCCACGAGTCGGGCGCGCTGCTGGAGCGGGCCGGCGCCGGACGCGGGCGCGACCCGTGGGCGCTGCTGGAGGCCGCGGGCGCGCGAGGCCCGGTGGCGGGGGGCGATCCGGAGCTGGCGCGGTTGATGGACATGGAGCGCTACGCCATGCGCGCGCTCACCTCGTGCGGGTGGTTCTTCGATGATTTCGGCGGGCTCGAGGGCAGGCAGGTCCTCCGCTACGCCGCGCGCGCGATCGGTCTCGCCGGCGCCGACGGCCCTCGCCTCGAGTCGGGCTTCCTCGAGCGGCTTTCCGGCGCCACCAGCAACGATCCAGGCGTCGGGACCGCGCGCGACATGTACCTGTCCATCGCGAAGGCCGGACCCTCCGCGTGAGCGATCCGCTGCGCTTCGTCTTTGGCGTGCACCTGCACCAGCCCGTCGGCAACTTTGACTACGTCTTCGCCGACCACCTGCGAGACGTCTACCGCCCCTTTCTCGAGAAGACCGCGGCCGCCGGTTTCGGTCCGCTCACCGTGCACATCTCGGGACCGCTCTTCGACTGG
>JAYTEN010000024.1:0-1678 GCA_043735145.1 Gemmatimonadota bacterium
CGGAGATCAGGATGCCACCCGTCGTTGGCCAGCCCGCACCCGACTTTTCGCTCCCCTCGACCGCGGGCCCGGTGATCAGCCTGTCGGGCTTCAAGGGCAGCGCGAATATCCTCATAGCGTTTTTCCCCTCCGCCTTTGCCGGCGTCTGCACCGCCGAGCTGTGCTCCTTCAGCGAAAACCTCGACCGCTTCTCGGGCTCGAATACGCAGGTGCTGCCCATCAGCGGCGACCACGTCGCCTCGCTGAAGCAGTTCAAGGAAAAGGAAAAGCTGAAGGTCAACCCGCTCTCGGACATCAAGCGGGACGTGGCGCGCGCGTATGGCGTGCTCGACGAGGAAAAGTTCACGCCCCGGCGCTCCTATTTTTTGGTGGACAAGGAAGGCATCCTGCGCTGGAGCCACACCGAGGCGCATAACGGGCTCAAGCGCAGCGACGACGAGATCATGGCGGAAATCGCGAAGCTCGGGTAGGGCGGTGCCCGCCCCCCGCCGCCCGCCTTCACGATGACCGCCCCGCTCGACGCCCTCGCTCGTCACGACAAGTGGTTCCTGGGAGCGGGCGAGGGCCTCATCTGGGCCCCGCCGTTTCCGGTGTGGCTCGACAGCCCGGGTTTCTGGGACGAAGCCCATCTCTTCGAGTACGCCCTCGCCCCGCTCTTCACCGTCTCGTTCGTTGGCGACGACGGGCAGGAAATCCGGCTGCAGCCGCGCACCCGCGACCGGCGCTGGACGCCGGCGTCGCTCGAGCAGCCCTACGCCACCGGTGCGGGTCTCGAGATGCTCGAGGCGCGGATGGTGCTTCCCGGCTTTGTCCTGGGCAGCGAATGGCAGATCATCAACGTGGGCGCCGCCCCGGTCCGCATCCACGCCGTCGCCTGGACCACCGCGCCCGGTGACGAGGTCGAGCCCGGCGAAGTCACCTTCGACGACTCCGAGCTCGAATGGGCCCGCGTGCTGCGCGACCGCAAGGGCCACACCCTGCCGGTACGGATGCAGCTCGCCATCGCGCGAGGCACCGACAGCTGGGGCGCGATTCGCTCCGAGCGTGCCGCCGACCAGCCGCACTTCTCGCTGACGCCGTTCTGGGACCGGTGGGATGCGCTGCACGCCGGCCTGCGCAGCGCGGCCGAGCTGGAAGGCATCGACCATACCGGGCTCGTCTACCTGGGGGCGCACCGCGCCCTCGACATCGAGGCCGGGGCAACGGTGCGCCTCGCGGTGGCGTTGCGCGCGGTGCCCGACCTGGTCGAGTCGGCGACGCGCGTCGAGCAGCCCGCGGCCCGCCGGGCATCGAGCTTCCAGGCGGCGAGCCGCGCGTCGTGGGAGAGTTTCTACGACGGGCTTCCCACCTTCCGCTGCTCCGATCCCTGGTTCGAGCGCACCTGGTCCTACCGCTGGTATGGCCTGCGGCTGAACGGCATCGCGCCGGGGTGGGGCAACTATGTCGCGCCGACGGTGGCCGAGGGGATCGGCTATTTCCACCAGCCGATCAGCTACAGCGCGCAGTGCCACCTGCGCGAGCTGCGCTGGTCCAAGGACCCCGAGTGGGCGCGCGGCGTGCTGCGCACCTTCATCGCGCACCAGAAGAGCGACGGGTCGTTCCACGGCCGCCTCTACGCGAACCACTTCGAGGAAACCGACTTCTACCATGCCGACTGGGGCGGCGCCCTGCGCGCGCT
>JAYTEN010000025.1:0-1569 GCA_043735145.1 Gemmatimonadota bacterium
AACCAGCCCGCCGGCCGTATCGTCATGGCGACGGTGAAGGGCGACGTCCACGACATCGGCAAGAACATCGTGAGCGTGGTGCTGCGCTGCAACAACTACGAGGTGATCGACCTCGGCGTGATGGTGCCGGCGCAGAAGATCCTCGACACCGCGCGCGAGGTCGGCGCCCACGTCATCGGCCTGTCGGGTCTCATCACGCCGTCGCTCGACGAGATGGTCCACGTGGCAAAGGAGATGGAGCGCCAGGGGTTCGAGCTGCCCCTGCTGATCGGCGGCGCGACCACCTCGCGGATGCACACCGCGGTGAAGATCGAGCCCCACTATCATGGGGCGACGGTGCATGTCCTCGACGCCTCACGCAGCGTGGGCGTGCTGGGCGCGCTCCTCTCCGCCGAGCGCGCCGCCGGCTTTGCGGCCGACACGAAGCAGGACTACGCCGCGCTGCGCGTGGAACACGCCGGCCGCCGCGAGCGCGCACCGGTGCTCGCCCTAGCCGAGGCGCGCCGCCGCCGCTTCGCCACCGACTGGTCCCACGCGGCGCCGGTGCGCCCCGCCTGCCTCGGCGAGACCGCCTTCGGCGAGTACCCGCTCGACGAGATCGCGCGCTACATCGACTGGACGCCGTTCTTCCAGACCTGGGAGCTGAAGGGCCGCTATCCCGACATCCTCGCCGACAAGACCGTCGGCGGCGAGGCCACGAAGCTGCTGCGCGACGCGCAGGCGCTGCTGAACCGCATCATCGGCGAAAAACTGTTCACCGCGAAGGCCGTCGTCGGTCTCTTCCCCGCTAACAGCGTGGGCGACGACGATATCGAGATCTACGCCGACGCCGCGCGCCACGGCGTGCGCGCCACGCTGCGCATGCTGCGCCAGCAGGGCGAGAAGCCGCCCGGCCGCCCGAACCTTTGCCTCGCCGATTACGTCGCGCCGAAGGACAGCGGCGTGGCCGACTGGGTCGGCGCCTTCGCCGTCACCGCGGGGCACGGCGTGGACGAACTGGTGCGCGAGTTCGAGGCGCGTCACGACGACTACAACGCGATCATGGCGAAGGCCCTCGCCGACCGCCTCGCCGAGGCGCTGGCCGAGCGCCTGCACGAGCGGGTGCGGCGCGAGCTGTGGGGCTATGCGCCTGACGAGTCGCTGGAGGGTGCCGACCTGGTGGCCGAGAAGTACCGCGGCATCAGGCCCGCGCCGGGCTACCCTGCCTGCCCCGACCACACCGAGAAGCGCACCCTCTTCGACCTGCTCGGCGCGGAAGCGCAGACCGGCATCCGGCTCACCGAGTCGTTCGCGATGTGGCCCGCGGCCGCGGTGAGCGGCTGGTATTTCGCGCACCCCGAGTCGCACTACTTCGGCGTGGGGCGCATCGGCAAGGACCAGGCGACGGACTACGCGCGCCGGAAAGGACAGGACGTGAAGGACACCGAGCGGTGGCTTTCCCCGAGCCTGAATTACGACCCCGATGCCTGACCTCCGCGCGCTGCTCGCCGACGGCCGCGCCCACGTCTTCGACGGCGCGATGGGCACGATGCTGTACCAGAAGGGCGTCTTCATCAACGTCTGCTACGA
>JAYTEN010000026.1:0-2335 GCA_043735145.1 Gemmatimonadota bacterium
AGCATGACGATCGAGGACATGATCGCCGAGGGCGACAAGGTCGCGGTGCGTCTCACGGCCAAGGGTACCCACACGGGCGATTTCATGGGCATGCCCGGCAGCGGCAAGTCCTACACCATCTCCGAGATCCACATTTTTCGCGTCAGGGACGGCCAGGTCGCCGAGCATTGGCGTGACGCCGACATGCTGGGGATGATGCAGCAGCTCGGAGCCCTCCCGGTTCCCGGTGGCAAGGGAGGTTGATCGGCGATCTTGACCGCGGGGTATACCGTGGTAATACTTGGGTATGAAAACCGCCATCTCCCTGCCGGACGCCCTGTTCCGGTCGGCCGACACCCTAGCCGATCGCCTGGGTGTTTCCCGCAGCCAGCTCTACGCGACGGCCCTGGCCGAGTACCTGGCCAAACACCAGGCCCGCAAGGTCACCGAGCGGCTTGATGCCGTCTATCGCACCGAGCCGGGCCGTCTCGACGCCGGGGTCGGCGGCGCGCAATCGAGGACGATCCGGCAAGACGAGTGGTAGTCGAGCGGGGAAGTGTCTGGTGGGCCGAGCTGCCCGACCCGCGGGGGTCGGAGCCCGGCTATCGGCGGCCGGTGCTGATCGTTCAGGCTGATGCCTACAACCGCAGCTACCTTCCCACAGTGATCGCCGTCGTTCTTACCTCGAACCTGCACCTCATGGATGCGCCGGGGAACGTCCTCGTGCCGGCGGGCGCGAGCGGCTTGCCGCGCGACTCGGTGGCCAACGTTACGCAGACGGTGACGCTCGACCGAGACTATCTGGTCGAGCAGGCGGGGCGATTGCCGTCCACGCTCATGAAGACCGTCGGCGACGGCCTGCGCCAGGTGCTCGGCCTGTGACGGAATTCGCGCACGCGCCGGTCCTGCTGGCCGAGAGCGTCGCGCTGCTGGCCGGATGCCGTCGGGTGATCGACGGCACGGTGGGCGCGGGCGGCCATTCTCGCGCGCTCGCCGAGGCCGGTGCCGAGGTGATTGCCCTCGACCGCGATCCCGCCGCCGTCGCCGCGGCCACGGCGAGTGTCGCCGGCCTGCCGGTGCGCGTCATGCTCTGCGACTTCGCCGATGCGGCGCAGCATCCCGACGTGCGCGCCTTCAAGCCCGACGGCGTCCTGCTCGACCTCGGCCTCAGCTCTCCGCAGATCGACGACGAGTCGCGCGGGTTCACCTTCAGGACCGGCGCGCCGCTCGACATGCGCATGGGATCGGGCAGCGGGTTCACCGCCGCCGAATGGCTCAATAGTGCCGACGAGCGCGAGATCGCCGACGTCTTCCATAACTACGGCGACGAGCGCAAGGCCTTCCAGCTCGCGCGGCAGATCGTGAAGCGGCGGGCCAACGCCGCCTTCACGGTGAGCGACGACCTGGTCGGCGCGATCCGCGGCACGCTCGGTCCGCGCAGCGGCCCGCCCGAATTCGCCCGACTCTTCCAGGCGGTCCGCATCGTCGTCAACGGCGAGCTCGAGCGGCTGGAGCGCGCGCTGCCCGACCTGTTCGAGCTCCTGTCGCCCGGCGGCGTGATGGCGGTCATCGCTTATCACTCGGGCGAGGACCGGATCGTCAAGCACCAGTTCCGCGACTGGGCGCGCTCGTGCATCTGCCCGCCCGAGCTGCCGGTGTGCGTGTGCCGGGGCAAGCCGCTCGGCGAGCTGCTGGCCAAGCAGGGGATCGAGGCGAAGCCGAAGGAGCTGGCGCGGAACCCTCGATCGCGGAGCGCGCGACTGCGCGCGATTCGGAAGGCGCCGGCGTGAGCCCGAAGAAGCGCGGGGGACGGGGGGACGGGGGGACGGGGGGACGGAAAAACTCCGTGAAGGGCCGGCATTGGGTGATGCTCTGGCTGGGTCTTTTCCTGGGCGTCGCGCTGCTCGTCGTCTGGCGGCAGAGCGCTGCCCTCGCGACGTCGCGCGAGCTCCAGCAGCTTCAGAAGACCCGCGGGGCGCTCGAAGTGACGAAATCGGGCGTCATCGCCGACATTCACCGGGACAAGAGCCGCGCGGTGCTGGTGCCGCTGGTGGAGCGGCGGCTGGGCCTGCGCTTGCCCCAGGATTCCGAAATCACAATCCTTCAAGACCCGCGGCCCCGATAGGATGTTCAAGGTTCCTTCGCGCATCACCCTGATTGGCGCCGGCTTCGGCCTCACGGCACTCGCCGTGGTGGTCCGGGCCGCGCAGCTCCAGCTCCTCCAGGGCTCGCGCTGGCGCGCGCGCGCCAACGCGCAGCAGACCACGAACGTGTCGCTCCCGGCGCGCCGCGGCACCATCTTCGACCGCAACGGCGTCGCCCTCGCGCTCAGCCAGGAAACGTTCGGCGTCGGGGT
>JAYTEN010000027.1:0-4661 GCA_043735145.1 Gemmatimonadota bacterium
TTCCCACTTTCCGACCCCGTTGCCAGTCCCCATCTTTGGGTCGTGCATTCCATGAGAATCGTTCGAGACCAGGAACCGGGGCCCGGCATGAGCAACGCCCTCTTCTCCCGCAATGTCGCCGCGCTCGCGCCGAGCGCGACCATCGCCGTCAGCCGCGAGGCCGCGCGCCTCAAGGCCGAAGGCATCAATATTGTGGACCTGGGCGCCGGCGAGCCCGACTTTCTCACCCCCCGGGCGGTGTGCGACGCGGCGACTAAGGCCATCGCGGCCGGCAGGCACAAGTACGCCCCCACCGAAGGAACCCTCGACCTGCGCGCCGCCATCGCGCGGCGGCAGAGCCTGTTGTCGAACGGCCGCGCCGTGAACGCCGACAACATCGTGGTGTCCAACGGCTCCAAGCAGGCGCTCTTCAATGCCTGCCTCTGCCTCTTCGGCCAGCGCGAGAAGGTCCTGATTCCCTCGCCCGCCTGGACGAGCTATCCGCAGATCGTGCATCTCGCGCGCGCCACGCCGGTCGAAGTGACCGGTGATCCCGAGTGGGGCCTCAAGGTGTCCGTTGCCGATCTCGACCGCTTCTACGACGAAACGGTGAAGGGCCTGATCATCAACTCGCCGGTGAACCCCACCGGCGCCGTCTACGCCCTGGCCGAGCTGAAGAGCATCGCGGAGTGGGCCCGGAGCAAGGGCGTCTGGATCATCGCCGACGAGATCTATCGCCGCATCCATTATGGTAACGGCCCGGCGCCATCGTTCCTCGACCTGCCTGACGAGCTGCTCGAGAAGGTCGTGGTCGTGGACGGCGCCTCGAAGGCCTATGCCATGACCGGCTGGCGGATCGGGTACGCGCTGTCGCCGCGGCCCCTCGCCCAGACGATGGCGGCGCTCCAGTCCCACACCACGTCGGGCGCCAACACCATCGCCATGTACGCCGCCACGGAGGCGTTCGCCAACGACCAGGTGCAGGCGGAGGTCGAGGCGATGACCGCGGCCTTCCGACGGCGCCGGGACATGCTGGTCAATCGCTTCCGCACCGAGCTGCCCGGCACCGAATACGTGGACCCGCTCGGCGCCTTCTATCTGTTCTTCCGGGTGGACGAGGTGTTTTCCCGCAACGTGCCGTCGGCGACCGAGTTCTGCCGCCGCCTGATCGCCGACCAGGGCCTCGCCCTGGTGCCCGGCGCGGCCTTCGGCGACGACCGCTGGGTGCGCCTGAGCTATGCCGCGAGCGAGGAATCGCTGCAGGATGGCATGGACCGCCTGGTCCGGCACTTCCAGCGCCTGCGCGGTGAAGCGGAACCATCCAATCTCGAGAAACTGGCGCGGTAAGGGTCGCTGAAGCGCTCGCTTTGGCGCTTCGCCCGGGCTCTTGCGAGGCCGATGCGTTACACCCATGTTCTCCGCCATGGGACTCGCCGCGAAGGTTGTCGAGCGCAAGGGTAAGGCGCCCAAGGTCAGCTACCGCTGGGACGCCGAGACCGACATTCTCACCGGTGCCGTGAAGGGCGCCCCCAAGGATGATCCGGAGGCCGGGCTGACCGGCTCGGTGGAACTCGAGGGCGTGGACGGATCCTTTGTCCTGCTCGACATCTCCGGCGGATCGATCCGGGGCGTCGAGGTCGTCGTCTGGCCCGATGTCCGCACCATTGCGTCGCTGGCCCCGCCGCCGGACGTCGCCGAGGGCGACGTGCTCCTGCCTAACCGCCGCTCGCAGCCCGCCATCGCCGCCATCGAAGTCGAGATGCCGCTGACCATCGAAACCAATGGAGCCGAATCGGTCTTTCGCGTGCGGGTGGGCGTGTCGCGGAAGGTGGACGTGGTGCGGGTGGCCGACGGGCTGCTGGTCGAGCTGGACGAGAAACAGGAGCTGGCCGGGCTCTGGCTGGTGGGGGTCCCGCCGTTCCCCGCCGACGAATCGGCGCCGTGATAGCGGTCATCGTCCAGATCCGCTGCTCGCGGGACCTGATTCCGCAGACCGCCGAGGCCATCGCCGCGATCCCCGGCATTGCCGAGGTCTACTCGGTGTCGGGCGACTACGACCTGATGGCGATCCTGAAGGTGAAGACCTTCGACGACATCGCGGCGGTGGTGACGGAGCAAATGGTCAAGGTGCCGGGCATCGTGCGGACCAACACCATCAGCGCCTTCCGGGTCTACTCGCGCTCCGACAAGGAAGCCGGATTTACGCTCGGCGGTGCCTGACGGAGGTAACGAAGGTGACGAATGGTCGAAGGGATCGAGGGATGGGATCGAAGGCCGGATGATACGGAGATCGAGGACCTCGATCACCCGAACCTTCACCCATCTGTTTCCTCCCTCAGTCCCCTCGACCTTTCGTCACCTTCGTCACCTCCGGCTTTACCAGGCGACCGACAGCGACGCGGTGAGCGAGCGGTCATCGGGCCGCACGCCCGCGGGAGGCTTCGAATCCCGGGCCCACTCCATCTTCGTCGTGAGTCCGATCCTCCGGGTGAGTGAGACCCTCAGCGCAGCCTCGAATACCGCCAGGTAGTCATTCGCGTCGTCGACCGCGGGCTGGAATTTGGCGATGGCGTCGATGCGGGTGACCTGCCCGAGGAGCCGCTGCGTGGCGCCGCGGAGCATCCAGCGCCGGTCGTCGGCGGTCGACGGCACGGTGCCCGCCGGGAACACCTCATGGTCGGCCACCATGCCGAACGAGAAGTACGTCCGGTATGCGTCGCGGGTGTCGGTGTTGATGTTGAGGCCCGTCCCGACCTGGATGCGGAGCAGCGATTTGCGCACCGGGTCCCGGACCACGTCGAGCCCGAGGAAAGGCGACACCACGTTCCGCGGATTCCAGTCGAGCCGGACCCGGGCCAGCTGATAATTCACGGCCTCGACGCCATTGCTCCGGCCGTATCGCCCCTCCAATTTCAGGTTGAGGATCAGCCGGTCGCGCGGACGACGCTCGACGGTAAACACGGCGTTCGCGATGGTGAGGTCGCGGTTGCCGCTCACGTCCTGGAAGCCGACGTCGATCTGGAATCGCCAGGGCGGGGGCACGGGGGGCGGCATGACGATGCGCGCCACCTCGGTGGACGCGCTGTCCTGCCCGCGCGCGGGGCGGGGCAGGCAGAGCAGCAGCGACGCGGCGACGGCAATCCCGCGCAGACGCAGAGTCCATGACATCGGCCGATAAAGTAGGGGAACGAACCCGTGGACGATAGGCAGACGTGAGAATCGCGCACCTCGCGGACGCGCACCTCGGCTTCCGCCAGTTTCAGCGCCTGGCGCCGGACGGCACCAACCAGCGCGAAGCCGACGTCGCGGCGGCGTTCCGCCGCGCGCTGGACGCCGTGATCGCGCGCGGCGCCGACGCCATCGTCATCGCGGGCGATCTCTTTCACGCCGTCCGGCCCTCCAACCGCTCCATCATCGAGGCCTTCGGCCAGCTGTCGCGCCTGCGCCAGGCGTTGCCCCACGCGCCCGTCATCCTTATCGCCGGGAATCACGACACGCCGCGGTCGTCCGAGGCCGGCTCCATCCTCAAGCTGATGAGCAGCCTAGGCGTGGACGTCGTGGACGATGAGACCCGGCGCCTCGAGTATCCCGACCTCGGTCTTTCAGTGCTGGCCGTGCCGCACGTGGCGCTGCTGCGCGACCCGTCCCGCAACTGGCGGCCCTCATCCGCGGCGAAGCGCAACGTGCTGGTGCTGCATCCCGAGATCGACGGCTACTTCCCCGACCACGGCGAGAGCGATTATGGCGGCGTGCAGGTCAACCGCAATGACCTCGCCGCCGAGTGGGACTACATCGCCCTCGGACACTATCACGTCGCCAGCGCCATCTCGCCGCGCTGCTGGTACAGCGGGTCGCTGGAGTACACGAGCCCCAACATCTGGGGCGAGCGCTGGGAAGAGTACGAGCGCGGCGTCACCAAGGGCATCAACATCGCCGATCTCGAGACCGGCGTCGTCGAGCGCGTCGCGCTGCCCCCCGAGCGCCTGGTGCACGATCTGCCGTCGCTCGACGCCGCGGGGATGACGCCGCCGCAGCTCGACGCCGCGATCCAGGGACGCATCGCCGGCGTGGCCGGGGGCATCGGGGACACCGTCACCCGGCTGCTGGTGTGGAATGTCCCGCGCGAGATCGCCCACGCGCTCGATCACGCGCCGCTGCGGGTGCTGCGCGCACAGGCGCTGCACTTCCAGCTCGACCTGAGGCGTCCCGAGACCGGCCGTACTATCGGCGTGGGCGCCCCCGGCAGCCGGCAGCCGCTCGTTGAGGTGGTCGCCGAGTACCTGGCGCGCCGCCCGCTCGATGCCGACCTCGACCGCGGCCGTTTCGTGCGGCTGGGGCGCGAGTACATGGACATGGTGGAGCGCGACGGCGCCGAGGCCGGCGCGTGAGGCTGAAGCGGCTGGCGCTCGTCAACTTCCGCCTGCACCAGCGGACGGAAATCGCGTTCAGCGACGGGATCACCGGCATCATCGGGCCGAACGGCGCGGGCAAGTCCACGCTGCTCGAGGCGATCGCGTTCGCGATCTACGGCGTGCGGGCGGTGCGCGGCGGCCGCGATTCCATCAAGTGGCGCCGCGCCAAGGCGCGGGCCGAAGTGCGCGTGGACCTCGAGTTCGCCCTCGGCGGCCACGAGTACCGCGTGTCGCGCACCCTCTTCAATGCCGAGCTGTTCCTCGACGGCG
>JAYTEN010000028.1:0-6703 GCA_043735145.1 Gemmatimonadota bacterium
TGGTCCACGCGCAGGATGCCCATGTTGGCCCCGCGGCGGGTGCCGCCCTGCTTCACGACCTCGGTGCTGGCGTCATACAGCGTCATGAACGAGACCGGCCCGCTCGCCACGCCCATGGTGGAGCGCACGACGTCGTTCTTGGGACGCAGCCGACTGAAGGAGAAGCCGGTGCCGCCGCCCGACTGGTGGACCAGGGCCATGGCGCGCAGCGTGTCGTAGATGCCGTTCTCTTCCTTGTTGGAGAGGGCATCCTCGACCGGCAACACGAAACAGGCCGAGAGCTGGCCCAGGGGACGCCCCGCGTTCATCAGGGTCGGGCTGTTGGGCATCCACTTCCGCTCGGCCATGACGCGGTAGAACTCCTCGGCCACGGCCTCGACCGCGCCCTCACTGGCCCCATACTTCGCATCCGGCGCCGCGATGGTGCTCGCAACGCGCCAGAAGAGGTCTTCCGGCTGCTCGGCTGTCTTGCCCGCGTCGTCCTTCAACAGGTAACGCTTGGCGAGGACGGTGAGCGCGTTGGGGCTCATCTCGAGGGGATGCAGGTTGCGGGGCCGCTTGGACATGGGCAAAAGCTCCTCTGACGCCGGGGGTAGAGGTCAATCCGGCAAGCCTGTAATCTAAACTCAGTAGCTGTTTTAGCTGTTGGAACGGGGATGAAACGTGGAGGGTCAAGCTAGACGGAATTGAGGGGTCGGGCAATAGGCCCTGAACGTTCAGAACTGGCGTGACGAACGGGTTATGCACATCACAAAGATGGTAGCCCTCGAGAAACTTGACGGCAACTACTACAAAATAGTTTTTCGCTCAGCAGGGCCTGTCCACCCGCGCACCCGCGATTTTCCCAAGACGTCACCCGCCCAAAAGCACGCCCCCGCTCCAATCGCATTCAGCCGGCCTAGCGGCCGCCCGCGGGCACGTGCTCGAGGAGGTACCGCGTCAGCAGTTGGTAGACGTGCTCCGTCGTGCCCCGGCCTTCGCAGATGCAGTGCGTGCGGTTGGGATAGACCATCAGGTCGAACGGCTTGCCCAGCGATACCAGCCGGTTCACGAGGCGTTCGTCGCCGGCGTAGTGCACGTTGTCGTCGCCCGAGCCGTGCACGATCAGCAGCCGGCCGCGCAGCCCCTGCGCCCGGTTGATGGCCGACGCGCTGTCGTAGGCGGCCGACATGTCGGGCAGGAGCCCCATGTAGCGCTCCTGGTAGATCGTGTCGTATAGCTTCTCGTCAGGCACCGACGCGACCGCCATGCCCACCTGGTAGACGTCGGGGTAGCGGAACAGCGCCTGGAGGGTGCTCGACCCGCCGCCGCTCCAGCCCCAGATCGCCACGCGCGTCGCGTCGATGTACCGATGCATGCCCTCGAGGGCGCGCATCGCGTCGGCCTGCTGCCGGCTCGACAGCACGCCCACCTGCCCATACACGATCTTGCGCCAGGCGCGGCCGCGCGGCGCGGGCGTGCCCTGGTTGTCGAAGCTCACGACGAGATAGCCTTGGTCGGCAAGGGTGCGATGCCACAGCGCACCACCACCGCCCCAGCCATTCGTCGTGGTCTGGCCCGCGGGCTCGCCGTAGACCGTCACGAGGACCGGGTAGGTCTTCGTCGAATCGAAGTTGCGCGGCTTGATCATCCAGCCGTCGACCATCAGCCCGCCGCCCACCGGCACCTGGAAGAACTCGGTCGGTCGCGTGATCAGCGGCGCGACGGCGGCACGCAGCGCGGCGTTCCGCACGAGCGGCCGCACCGCCTGGTGCGCTGGAAGCCTCACGAGCTCCATTTCAGACGGAGTATCGAAGTTCGAGAAGCTGTGAAAGGCCCACTGGGCATCGGGCGAGATGTTGTACCCGTGCACGCCGGTCAGCGCGCCCGCCGGCGTCACCCGCTCGGCGGCGCCGCGTCCGTCGAGGCGCGAGCGATAGAGGTAGCGCTGCGTCGCGTTGGCCGGCGACGCGATGTAGTAGACATAGCCGCCGGCATGGTCGAGCCGAATGCCGCCCACCACATCGAAGTCGCCCGCCGTGATGAGGCGCGAGCTGCCATCCTGCGGCGACACCGCGTACAGGTGGCGCCAGCCGTCATGCTCGCTGGTCCACAGCAGCCGGCGCGCGGCGCCGGTGCCGATCCACGGCGCGCTGTTCACGTCGTCGACCCAGGCGCTGTCTTTTTCCGACAGCAGCGTGCGCACGGCGCCGGTGGCGGCATCGGCGAGCAGCAGGTCGTCGCAATTCTGGCGGCGGTTGATATGCTGGATCAGCACTTCGCCCGGGCCCGACCACTCCATCCAGGGGATGTAGTTGTCGCGCTGGTCGCCGGGGACCCGGATCCAGGTCGTCTGGCCGCCCGAGGCGTCGATCACACCGACCTTCACCGCCGAGTTGGTGGTGCCGACGAGCGGGTACTGGATGGGGACCGTGAAGGGATAGAGGGAGTCGGTGTCGTTGATCAGCAGGAAGTTGCCGACGCCGCTCATGTCGAACTGCCAGTAGGCGATCTTCGTGCCGTCAGGCGACCAGCGGAAGCCGTCGCTCAACCCGAACTCTTCCTCGTAGACCCAGTCGGTCATGCCGTTGACCAGGGTCTGCGTCGAGCCGCTCGTCAGGCGCGTGATCGTGCCGTCGGCGATGCGCTCGACGTAGAGGTCGCCCTGCCGCACGAAGGCGACGCGGTCGCCCGTGGGTGACAGCTTGGCGTACATCATCGTCGACGCGGGGCCATTGCCGCCGAGCTGCTTCAGCGTGCTGGTGCGGAGATCGAGGATCCAGTAGTCGCCGCGGGTATTGTTGCGCCAGACCTTCTCGGTGTGGGTGAAGAAGAGCAGCTGGTTGCGGTCGGCGGACCAGTTGTAGTCGTCGAAGTCGAGGGCCGTGGTGTCGCCGGCGGGCGTCATCTGCCGCGCCGAGACCAGGACGCTGCGCGCGCCGGTCGCGGTCTGGTAGCGCACGATGTCGACGCCGCGGCCGCCCTGCGACGGCTCGATGGTCGAGTACGCGCCGCCATTCTCGATCCAGCGCGCGGGCCCGAAGCGCTCCGGCGCGAAGTCGCGGCTTTCAAAGATGCGGTGCACGGCGGCGCGGACCGAGTCGGGAACCTGAGCCTGGAGCGGCGCGGCGATGAACGCAAGAGCAAGCAGAGAGCGAATGGTCATGGAAACCCCGGTTGAGAACCATAATCTAGATTCTAGATTCTAGATTCTAGATTCTTTTGTATCGTCCATCCCGGTGTAACTCCGACAACCTCACGTAGTGATCCACGGTGCCCCGGATCCGCGCTCGCAAGGCATCGTCCACCTTCCGGACCACCTTCGCCGGCATCCCCATCACTAGTGAACCGGGCGGGACTTCCATCCCCTCGGTCAACAGCGCGCCCGCGGCCACCACGCTGCCGGTGCCCACGCGCACGTGATTCAGCAGGATGGCGCCCATCCCGATCAGGCAGAAGTCTTCGACGGTGCAGCCGTGGAGAATGGCGCGATGCCCCACGCCGACGTCGTTGCCGATGGTGCACGGCACGTGTTCGTCCACGTGGACCATGGTGAGGTCCTGGATATTGGAGCGGTCGCCGATGATGATCGGCTCCATGTCGGCGCGCAGCACGCACTGATACCAGACGCTGGCGTGCTCGCCGAGCCGGACATCGCCGAGCACGTCGGCACTCGCCGCGATGAAGGCGGTGGGGTGGATACTGGCTAAGGGCATGCGTGGCGGGCGGCCACCGGGGGCCGCCCCTGCAATCAGCGCGCCGGGCGCATCACGACGACGACCCACGCGGCCACCGGCTGGCCGCCGCGCTGTGCCGGCGTGAAGGTCATGTCCTGCACCTGCGACACCGCCGCGGCGGTGAACGCCTGACAGCTGGAGCCGCGGTTCATCGACGCCGAGAGCACCTCGCCCGACGCGGAGACGTTCACCAGCACGTTGACCGGTGACACGGTCCCGGTGCAGGACGACGGGGGCGTAAGCTGGAGCGGCGTGCGCGCATTGGGCCGCGTGTCCCAGCAGTGGTTGCGCGGCACCAGGTTGAAGACCGGAGCGCTGCACTGCGCGGGCATCGCGCCCGGTGCGGTCGCGGGCGGCGTCGTCGTCGTGGGCGCGCCGGCGGCGGCCATCGTCACCGCGACGGGCTGCGTCTGGCCGGGCATCACGTTCACCGTGGCGCGGTAGGTCGAGAAGCCCTGGAGCGACACCTCGACCACGTGCGAGCCGGCGGGGACCTTGAAGCGCCCGCCCGACTTGGGCTGCTGGTCCACGGTGACGCGCGCGCCGTTCGGCACGCCCGTCAGCGAGATGGTGCCCTGCCCACTGGGAGCGGGCGCGGGGACGGTCGCGGGCGGCGTGCGCGTGGTAGCCGCCACCGGAGGGGTGCGCGTCGGGGCGGGCGGGCGGGTGGCATGGGCCGGCGCGGGCGCGGTGACCGGCGCCTTCGCGGTGTCGTGAGCCCCGGCCTTGCTGGTGTCGGGCAGGCCGGCCGCGGACTCGGCGGGCGTGGGCGAGGGAGCCGGCGGGTTGGCCGCCACGGTCGTGGGCTGCGGCTCGGGCTGCTTCTTGTTCATCAGGAGGTACGCGCCGAGCCCGCCGCCGACCAGGACCAGCGTCGCGGCGATGGCGATGGGCATCAGGTTCGACTTCCGGGGCGTGACTTCCTTGGGCTTGAAGCTGGGGCGCGGCGCCGGCTCGCTCGGCCGCTCGGCTTTGGCGGGCGCCTTGGCGGGCTCGGGTGGCTTGCCCATCGACGCCGACGCGCGCGGCAGCGGCGTGGTGGCCTGGTTCGCCATCGCGGAGGGCATCATCGGCGGTGGCTTGGGCGCGTTGGGCTTCAGTGGCTCCATGGCCCGGGTCGGCATGGTACTCATGTCCAGCGTCGAGACCGCCTGCACCCCCTCGAGGGCGCGGATCATCTCTTCGGCGCTCTGGTACCGGTCGTCGGGCTTCTTGGCCATCATCTTCTGGACGATGGCGAACATCTCGCGCTGGTCGGCCTGGTCCAGCGAGGGCGTGGGGAGCTCCTCCATGATGTGCTTGTAGCCGATGGAGAAGCTGTCCTCGCCGTCGAAGGGCACGTGGCCGGTGAGGCACTGGTACGCCACGACGCCTAACGAGTACAGATCGGAGCGGCCGTCGAGGTTCTGGGCCCGGGCCTGCTCGGGCGACATGTAGTGCGGCGTGCCGATGGACATGCCGGTGCCGGTAAGCTTGGCGCCCGACTGGGCCTTGGCGATGCCGAAGTCGGCGACGATCACCTGGCCGAGCTCGTCGAACATGATGTTGTCGGGCTTGATGTCGCGGTGGACAATGCCGTGCTTGTGGGCGTAGCCCAGCGCGCCCGCGCTCTCGGTGAGCAGCCGTTTGATCTCGGGCACCGGCAGCGCGCCGCGCGACTCGATGACGCCCGACAGCGACTTGCCGCGGATGTACTTCATCACGAAGAAGATCACCCGGCCCGCTTTGCCGACGCGGTAGATCGGGATGATGTTCGGGTGCTCGAGCTTGCCGGCGGTGCGCGCCTCGCGCTGGAAGCGCTCCACGAACTCGGCGTCGAAGCTCAGGCTGAAGGGCAGCACCTTGATCGCGACTTCGCGGTCGAGTTGCTTGTCGCGGGCCTTGAAGACGACGGCCATGCCGCCGCGGCCGAGCTCCTTCTCGAGCTCGTACTCGTCCTTCAGGGCTTCGCGGATGATGTCGGTTTCGTCTTCCTGCGGCGGCTGGGCGGCCAGCGGGGTGGTGGCGCCCGCCTTCCCCGCACCCGTCAGCTGGGTGAGGTCCTGCCCGCACCGGGGGCAGAAACGGGTAGACGTATCGACCTGCTCACCACACCGCGAACAGAACATGGTTGCCCTGGGGCTTCGGCATGAGATAACGGTAAACGGACGTGGAACTTAGGCCGTTTGCCGGCGGGGCGTCAAGACGACCGGGCGGCTTCGATCTCGAATGGGGCTTCGCGAGTGACTTTTCGGCCCGTTCCGGGCTCGGTGAGTTCGAGCTGGAGGATGTAGCGCCCCGGGTTCAGGCCGCGCAGTCCGAGACTCTGGCTGACCCGCGAGCGCCGCGGCGCGTCGACGGTGGTCGTGTAGGCGAGGTCGGCGCCGCCCCCGCCGCCGAACAGCCGGCGGAAGATGGACCGCCCCCCGGCGCGCAGGATCCGCACCCGGGTGGCGACCTGCGTCCCCTCGGCCATGCCGTACAGCTCGTAGAAGATCTTCGCTTCGCCGTCACGCGGAAACCGCATCAGCGGGTTGAGCACCACCTCGCCCTCGGGCCGGTGCCAGACCAGGCCGCTGCCCTCGCGCCCCAGCACCACGTCGCTCACGCCGAAGCTGCCCGCGACCTGCGGGATCTCGATCTCGCGGTTGCTGACGGCATCGCCCGCCGAGACGCCGGGCTCCTCGATGACGAACGAGTAGCGGTACTTCCCCGCCGGCACGCGCATCACGAGCTGCTCGGTCAGATAGGAACCGGCGCCCAGGCGCTCGCGCGAGCGGAAGACGCGCACCGTGTCGAGGGCGGCGACCATGCGCATGGTGGAGTCATAGACGAGCATCCGCAGCGCCAGCGGGTAATTGTTGCCGCCGTCGGCATCGCGCGGATGGAGGCGGGCGGCCGGCACCGCAAAGACCAGGTGCAGCTCGGGCTGCATGGCGGCGTCGGCCACGGCGAAGAGCGACACGACGGGATGCAGCTGCGTCTCGAAGGTCAGGTGGTAGGAATCG
>JAYTEN010000029.1:0-4911 GCA_043735145.1 Gemmatimonadota bacterium
ACCGCCTTGCCGATGGCGCGCGGCTCCACCCGCAGCAGCGTCCCCGCGCGCGGGGCCTCGTAGACTTCGACGATGTCGGACTGCGGCAGCACGCCGGGATCGTCCACCACGTCCGGGTTGCCGCCCTGCGCCTCGATGATCTCGGCGAAGCGCTTCGCCGCCTTGCCCGACGCGATGCACTCCTCGAGCTCGGCGGCGAGTGCCTGACGATTCTTCGCGCTGTTCGCGAGCTTGCGGCCGAGCAGCAGCATCTCGACGCCCTGCGCGATGGTGATCTCGTGCAGGTCCTCGGGGCCCTCGCCCTTCAGCTCGTTGATCGACTCCTCGACCTCCAGCGCATTGCCGCAGGCCCGGCCCAACGGCCGGTCCATCGCCGTGAGCAGCGCGATAGTCGGGCAACCGCGGTCTTCACCAAGGCGGATCATCGTCTCGGCCAGCTCCTGCGATTTCTTCGGGTCCGTCATGAAGGCGCCACTGCCCATCTTCACATCGAGCACCAGCCCGTGCAGCCCCTCGCTCAGCTTCTTCGACATGATGCTCGCGGCGATGAGCGGGATGCACTCGACCGTCGCCGTCACGTCGCGCAGCGCGTAGAGCTTCTTGTCCACCGGCGCGATTTCCGGCGTCTGGCCGATCATGGCGCAGTTGATCTTTTCCAGCTGGGCCTTCGTCTCGTCCATCGACAGCGCGGTGCGGAAGCCGGGGATGGACTCCAGCTTGTCGAGCGTGCCCCCGGTGTGACCGAGGCCGCGCCCCGACATCATCGGCACCACGATGCCGCAGGCCGCCACGAGGGGCGCCAGGACCAGGGAAACCTTGTCGCCCACGCCGCCGGTGGAGTGCTTGTCCACCACCGGCCGGCCGAGGTACGCGAGGTCGAGCTTCCCCCCCGACGCCATCATGCCGTCGAGCAGGCCGGCCGTCTCGTCCGGGGCCAGGCCGCGAAGGAAGCAGGCCATGAGCAGGGCCGCCATCTGGTAGTCGGGCACCTGGCCGGTGGCGTAGTCGGCCAGCAGGCCCCGCCACTCGTCTTCGGTGAGGGAACCGCCGTCGCGCTTGCGTTCGATCAGTCCGGGGACGAACATTCAGGGAGTTCCCATCACACTGGAGAATTCTGCATGCGTGCCTTCAAGATCGCGGCCCTCGCGCTCGCCGTTTTTGCCGCTCCGGTCCTGGCGCAGGACCTGGCCGGACACCTGGCCGCGGGCGACGCCGCCCGCTGCCGCCGCAACGCCGACGAAGCCCTCGCCCATTACCGGGCCGGCCTCGCGCTCGATACGAACAACTACGACGCGCTCTGGAAGACGTCGCAGGCCTACGTCGATATCGGCAAGCAGCTGCCCAACGCCCAGGGCAACCGCCGCGACTCGCTGTATGCGCTGGGGCAGGAAATGGCCACCCGCGCCGTAGCGGTCAATCCCACTGGCGCCGACGGCCACTTCATGCTCGCCGTCTCGACCGGCCGCGTCGCGCTGACCAAGGGCGCCCGCGCGCGGGTGCGTTACGCCGGCGTGGTGCGCGACGAGGCGCTGCGCGCGCTCGAGCTGAATCCCCGCCACGACGGCGCCATGCACGTGATGGGCCGGTGGAACGCCGAAGTCATGCGCCTCTCGGGCCTGACCAAGTTCTTCGCCAAGACTTTCCTCGGCGCCGGCGTCTTCAACCAGGCCTCGTGGGACAACTCGGTCAACTACTTCAACCAGGCGATCGAGATCGCGCCCGCCAACCTGTACCACCACCTCGACCTGGGCGAGGCGCTGGAGGATGCCGACCGGCGGGCCGAAGCCATCCCGCATCTCCAGCACGTCGCGACGCTGCAGCCGGCCTGCGACCCGATGGACGCCACCTACAAGCAGCAGGCGGCGACCCTGCTCCAGCGCATCAGTCGCTGAGGGCGTCTTCCGCCTTGCGGCGGGCCTGACGGATCCGGTCCTTGATGTCGTCGAACCGGTCCTGAGCGCCCGCCGCAATTTTTTTCGACCGCTTCCGGATCTGCCGTCGCGTGTCGGCGCCGCTCTGCGGCGCGAACAGCAGCGCCACCCCCGCCCCGATCAGGGCCCCGATCAGCAGTCCCGCCGCGAATGGGCGGGCGCTGCCGGCCGGAACGGCCTCCTCTTCCTCGATGACGTGTCTGCTCATGGTCTGCTCCTCGTTCCCGATGCGCGCTGCCGCTGCATCACCCGTTCGATATCGGCGACGGTGCGCGGCGCCGCGGCCGAGAGGTTCTCGCCGCCCGTCGCCGTCACCAGCATGTCGTCCTCGATCCGCACCCCGAGCGCCTCCGACGGAATGTAGATCCCGGGCTCGATGGTAAATACCATACCCGGCACGAGGACCATCGGACCCGCCGGCGAGCCGTAACCCCCGACGTCGTGCACGTCCATGCCGATCCAGTGCGACAGGCTGTGGATCATGTAGCGCCCGCAGTCGGTGAGGCCGGGCGGCTCGTTCGCCCCCGACGGGCAGAGATCGCCCGAGTGGTCGCGGAGATAGCCGCGCGCGATCTGCTCGAGGCGCCGGAACTCGATGCCGGGACGCGTCGAGTCCATCGCGATCTGCTGCGCGCCCAGCACCAGCTCGTAGATGGCCTTCTGCCGCGGCGAGAAGCGCCCGCCGGCGGGGAAGGTGCGCGTGACATCGGCGGTGTACTGCGCGTACTCGGCGGCGGCATCGACCACCACCAGCTCATCCGCCTGCGCCATGCGGCGGTTCACGTCGTAATGCAGCGTGGTGGCGTTGAGGCCCGAGCCCACGATCGAGGGATAGCCGAGCCGGTCGGCGCCGCGGCTGCGGAACCCCGCCTCGATCACCGCTTCCATTTCGTACTCCCACATGCCGGCGTGCGCGGCGCGCATCAGGTCGGCGTGGGCTTCGGCGCTGATCCGGGCGGCGCGGCGCAGCGACGCGATCTCGCCGGCGTCCTTCACCAGCCGCATCGAGTCGACGATGGCGCGCAGGCTGCGCACCACGAGGCCGTTCACCGTGTCGGCGCGGAGCGCGATGATCACCGGCTCATAACGAGTGGTCTGGTCCATCTCGACATAGAACGGCACGTGGCGCGCCCGCAGAGCCGTCAGCAGGCTGTCGAGCACCGCGGGTGAACCCGGGGGGCCGCGACGCGGGGCGCCCGCGGCCGGATGCGTGGTCTCAAACACCGTGGGGAAACCGGTGAGCCGCAGGGCCAGGGTGTCGGGGCCCATCTTCACGCCGGTCCAGCGCTCCTGCGCCGCATTGCGGGGCGGCAGCAGCAGGTACTGCTCGTCGGGGCCGTCGGTCCGCGCGTTCAGCACGATCCAGGCGTCGGCCGCCTCGAGCTGCGAAAAGTAGAAGAAGACATTGTGCTGCCGGAAGTCGGTGTCCTGCGGATAATCGCCGTAAGGCTCGGCGCTGCGCTCATGGGCGGCGGGGATCACGACCACGGCGTCACCGAGGCGATCCATGAGGCGGCTGCGGCGTCCGGCGGTCGTCGCGGCGTCGATCGGGCGGCCGGCGGCGGGCAGCTGATCCACATAGGGCTGCTGCTGGGCGGCGAGCGGGGCGGACAGAAGCGCGAGAACGGACAGCGCGCTGAAAATGCGTCGCATTACTTCCTCCAAGTGGATCGGGAACGTACTCGTGCCGACTGGAACCCGACAGGTCCGCCGGGTCTTTTGTGTCACCCACCGGGATCGGATCCTTTCTGTCTCCTGTCGTTTGCGGGCGCCACAATGCGAACTCGGCCCCGAGACAGTAGAATTAGCCCATGACGACCCCCCCCGTCGAAGCCTCCTCCGCCCTCGCGGCCCGCGTCGAGGAGCTCGAGAAGGAGCGCGAGCGTCTCCTGGCCGTGATCGAGATCCTGCACGAAATCTCGGGCACCCTGCACTTCGTGGATATCCTCCAGACGATTGCCCGCCGCCTCGGCGAGACGTTCGGGCTCGACCGCGCCAGCATCATCCTGGCCGACAAGGGGGGCCGGACCGCGCGGCTGGTGGCGTCGTACGAGGACCCGACCATCCGCAACCTGGTGATCGACCTGGCGCGGTATCCCGAAATCCAGCGTTCCATGGAGTCGGGCGAGACGGTCTTCATCGCCGACGCCACGCACGATCCCGGCCTGGCGCACGTGAAGGGCGCGCTCGACCGCCGCAAGGTCCGCTCGATCACCGTGGTGCCCATCAAGTACCGGGGCGCCGCGATCGGCTGCATGTTCCTGCGCACCTTCAAGGACGGCGGCAGCTTCAGCGACAACGACGTCCGCTTCTGCCAGATCGTCGCCGAGCTGACGGCCAAGGCGCTGCGCAACGCCCACCGGTACGAGGCCGTGGTCAAGCGGACCCGCGAGGCCAGCGAGGACATGCAGCGCGCCGACATGCAGCGGCTCGCGCTGGTGTCCTTCCTCGAGCGCCTGCTCACCAGCTTTACCGCCCACGACCGCGCGTCGCTCGAGCAGCTCATGCCGCAGAGCTCGGCCGCCGAGCTCGACCGCCTGGTGGGCGTGGCGATGACGGTGCTGGCCGAAGAGGCCAAGGGGTAGATGACGGCCGCCGAGCGGCGCGCCGCCGAGCTGCGCCGCCTCCTCAACCGCGCCAGCCATGCCTACTACGTGCTCGACGCGCCGGACCTCTCCGACGCCGAGTACGACAAGCTCTTTCGCGAGCTCCAGGCGCTCGAGCAGGAGCATCCGGAACTTCGCACCGCCGATTCCCCGACGCAGCGCGTGGGCACCGAGCCCGCCGCGCAGTTCAGCAAGCATCGCCATCTCGTGCCGATGCTCTCGCTCGCCAACGCGTTCAGCGACGAGGAGCTCTCCGCCTGGGAAGAGCGGCTCGCGCGCGCCCTGGGCCACGCCGCGGTGCCCGGCGGCTACACCACGGAGCTGAAGATCGACGGCGCGGCGGTGAGCCTGACGTACGAGGCCGGGGTGCTGTC
>JAYTEN010000030.1:0-3570 GCA_043735145.1 Gemmatimonadota bacterium
TGCCAGAACGCGGCGATGCCGTCCTTCCAGCCGATCTTCTTGCCCTCGGCGTAGGTCCGGCCCGAGTACGAGATCGACATCTCGTAGATGCGCGCCTTCGCCTGTGACAATCGCGCGGTGACCTCGGGCTCGAACCCGAACCGGTTGGTCGTCAGCGGCAGCTTCTTCATCACGTCGGCGCGGACCATCTTGTAGCACGTTTCCATGTCGGTCAGGTTCAGGTCGGTGAACATGTTCGACAGGAGGGTGAGCAGCCCGTTGCCCACGCGGTGCCAGAAGTACAGCACGCGATGCGGGCCGCCGCCGGTGAAGCGGGACCCGAAGACGGCGTCGGCGCGGCCGTCGAGGATCGGGATGATGAGGTCGGGCAGTTCGGCGGGGTCGTACTCGAGGTCGGCATCCTGGACCACGATCACGTCCCCCGTCGCCGCCGCGATCGCGGTGCGGATCGCCGCGCCCTTGCCGCGATTGACGGGATGATGAATGACCTTGTGCACCTTGCCGAGCTTCAGCAGCCGGTCGAGATGCGCGCCGGTGTCGTCGCTGGAGCCGTCGTTCACGGCGACGATCTCGAGCTTGAGGGGCACCGTCGCGAGACGGTCGAGCCCGACCTCGATCGTCGCCCCCTCGTTGTACGCCGGCATCAGCACCGACAGGGTGACGTCGTTGAAGTGCTTCCAGGGCGCGAGGCTCACTGCGGCTCGCCGCCCTCGTAGCGGCCCAGCTTGCGGTACAGCGTCGAGGGATCGATCCCCAGCGCCTCGGCCGCGCGCGTCTTGTTCCCGCCCTCGCTCTGCAACACGAACATGATGTAGGCGCGCTCGATCACCTCGAGCGTGGGGTTCACCGGCGCGCGGTCGGCGACCAGCGGCTCGGCTCGGCGCTCGGTGACCTTCGACGGCAGCGCCGAGGGGGTGATCTCGCCCACCTTGGTGAGGGTGGCGGCGCGCTCGAGGGCGTTCTCGAGCTCGCGCACGTTGCCCGGCCACTCGAAGGCCATGATCGCCTCGAGGGCGTCAGGTCCGATGGTGTGCGCTTCGATCCTTCGTTCCTGGGCCATCCGCTTGAGGAACGCTTCTGCCAGGACGGGGATGTCGTCCTTGCGGCTGCGCAGCGGCGGCAGGTGGATGGCGATGACGTTGAGCCGGTAGAACAGGTCCGACCGGAACCGGCCGGCGCGCATCTCTTCCTCGAGGTCGCGGTTGGTCGCGGCGATGAGGCGCACGTCCACCTTCACCGGCTGCGTCGCGCCAACGGGAATGACTTCGCGCTCCTGGAGCACGCGCAGCAGCTTGACCTGCGTGGCGGGCGTCGTCTCGCCGATTTCGTCGAGCAGGAACGATCCGCCGCCGGCCGCGACGAAGAGACCCTCGCTGTCCTTCACCGCGCCGGTGAACGATCCCTTGACGTGGCCGAAGAGCTCTGACTCGAGCAGGCTCTCGGGCAGCGCGCCGCAGTTGATCGTCTGGAACGGCCCCTCGGCGCGCGGCGACAGCTCGTGGATGTAGCGCGCGATGACTTCCTTGCCGGTGCCGCTCTCGCCCGAAATGAGCACCGTGCTGTCGGTCGGCGCGACCATCTCGGCGAGCCGCAGCACCTCGGTGAAGGCCTTGCTCCTGCCTAACGGTTTTACCGACTGCGACCGGTCGCGGCGCCGGATCTCCTGCTTCAGCGTCTTGTTCTCGTGCTTCAGCTGCCGCGTCTCGGCGGCGCGCCTGCAGATCGCCACCAGCTCGTCGTTGGTGAACGGCTTCTGGATGTAGTGGAACGCGCCGCGATTCACCGCCTCGATCGCGGTGCGCAGCTCGGCCTGCGCCGTCATGAGGATGACGGGCACGTCGCCGTCGCGCTCGCGCGCGGCCTTCAGGATGTCGATCCCGCCCGCGCCCGGCATGCGGATGTCGCTGAGCACGACGGCAAAGGTGCCCGACGCCAGCGCGTCGAGACCCGCCCTGCCGCCCTGCGCGGTGGTCACCGTGAATCCCTCGTTCTTCAGCAGGATCCGGACGGTGTCGAGGATGGCCGACTCGTCGTCGACGACGAGAATCGTCGGACCATTGGTGCTCACAGCGCCTCCTCCGCGCTGAACCGCGCGGGGACGTAGATCGTGAAGGTGGTGCCCGTACCGGGCTCGGAATCGCAGAAGATCATGCCGCGGTGCGCCTGCACCGCGCGCTGCACGATGGGCAACCCAAGCCCGGTGCCGCCGGGCCGGCCGGTCGCGAACGGCTCGAAGAGGCGCGGAAGAATGTCGGGCGACACGCCGGGGCCGCGGTCGCGCACGCGCAGCATCCGCGGGTGCTCGATGGACGACCCGGGCGGCAGGCTGGCCGGATCCGGCATGGTGACTGCCACGTCAACCCGGGCGTTGGCGGGATCGGCCTGCACCGCGTTCAGGACGAGGTTGAACACGACGCGGTGCATCAGGTCTTCGTCGCCCTCGAGCGAGACGGGACGGATCCTGGCGTCCAGTTCGATGATCGCGGCGACGGGGCAGTCCGGATGCTGGCGCACCAGGCGGATCGCCGACTCGGCCACGGCGACGATATCCATCGGCGTGGACCGCGTGACCCGCACCCGCGAGAAATCCATGAACTCGGTGAGCAGCCGCGAGAGACGGTCGCTTTCCCGGATCACGAGGCCCGCGAGGACCTTCTCGTCGGCGCCAGCCGGCGCGCTGCGCGCCAGTTGCTCCACGGCGCTGCGAATGGACGCGAGGGGATTCTTGATCTCGTGGGCCAGCGACGCCGCGATCTCGGCCACGGCCTCGAGCCGCTCGGTGCGCAGGTGCAGCGCCTCGAGCCGCTTTTCGTCGGAGATGTCCTTGAAGATCGCCGTCACCGACGGCGGCGCGCCGTCGCCCGAGGCGACGGCCGTGGTGGAGACACCCAGCGGGAAGGTGCGGCCGTCCACCACGGCGTCGCCCTCGCGGCGCACCACGCGGCGGCCTTCCCAAGTGGTCCGCCGGATGGCCTCGGCCAGCACCGGCGCGATGGCGTCCAGCCGCTCGATGACCGGCTGGTCGCGCAGCGCGACGACGTCGAGGCCCAGCAACGCTTCGGCGGTCGGGTTGCAGTAGACGAGACTCCCGTCGCCGCCGACGGTGAGAATGCCGGTCTTGATGTTGCGCAGGATGTCGCCCGCCTCGAGGCGCACGCGCCGCAGCTCCGCCGTCAGCGCCTCGGTCGCCACCCCGGCCGACCGGACGTGGCTGGAGAGGTAGCCGGTGAACGCCGCGACCAGCCAGTACACCGCCACCTGGAGCAGCAGCGCCGCCGACAGCTCGCCGGGGTGGCCGAAGACCACGTCGGCCGAGTACAGGATGCCCGCCAGGAGCGCCGTCAGCAGGCCGTTGGCGAGGGGCATCAGCACGGCATAGATGGCGATGACCGGGATGTAGAGCGCGGCGAAATAGCTGAGCGGGCCGCTGATGTGCACGATCGCCGTGACCAGCGCGACGTCGAAGACGGCCTGGCTGTAGAGGAAACTGCTGGACACGCGCTTCCGGCTGATGTGCGTGTACCAGAAGGCGATGCCGGTCACCACCAGGGCGAGCGTCATCGACACCGA
>JAYTEN010000031.1:0-3446 GCA_043735145.1 Gemmatimonadota bacterium
AGCAGCGCGTTGGTATAGTCGAGCGGGCCGCGCGAATCGTCGTGCCAGCCGGCCAGCGACAGCGCCGGCACGTTCACCTTGTTGATGAACGTCGTGGCAGCGTGCGATCGCCAGTATGCGTCCAGTGTCGGATGCGCGATCCAGCGGTCCCACAGCGGTATCTGGCCGCAGCCTAACCGTTGCGGCAGGTTGGCGAGCGGCAGATGGGTGATGGCCTCGCCGATGTCCAGCTCCGCGGTATTCGGGTCCATCGTCCGGCCGCGCATCAGGCAGGCCCAGTCCACGTTGATGGGCCCGAACACCATCTCCGCGTACGGCACGATCCGCCACGGATCGCTCGTTGCGGCCGAGGGCGCGATCGCCGCGAGATGCGGTGGCGCGCTGACGGCGGCGTACCAGGCCAGCCGGCCCTCATCCGAATGACCGATGAGCCCCACCTTGCCGTTGGCACCGGGGAGCTGCGCAGCCCACTCGACCGCGTCGTAGCCGTCCTGGATGTCCGTGCTGTAGTCGCCGAAGTCCGCCACATCGCCGCTGGACTGCTCGCGGCCGCGCACGTGCTGCCCGATGAAGATGTAGCCGCGCGAGCCCCACCAGCGTCCGGCCGCGCGCTGGATGCGGCGATACGGTGAGCGCTGCATGACGACACCGAAGGGTCCGGGCCCGACCGGCCTGGCGACGTAGGTCGCCAGGTGCGCGCCATCGCGCGTCGGCATGAGCACCAGCGTGTCCTCGGTGACCGCATACTGCGAGTCCGAGGCCGGCATCGTCCATACCTGGTAATCGTGCTCGACCACCCCGGGCGTCGCGCGCCGCACGAGCCGGAAGCGGCGATCGAGGGGCCGGTCCCCGTTGAACTGCACGCCCGTCAGCGTGTCGCCGTGCCAGGCCGCGCGCATGATCGTCCGCGCGTCCTGCGTCAGCAGCACCGAGTCGCCGCTGGCCGACACCTGCGTGACGTTGAGTATCGTCTCGCCGGTGCGGCGGCGCAGGATGCCCACGTTGCCGGAGTCGGCGCCGGCGAAATGCGCGAAGCCCATGCGCCGCCAGCCCTCGAAGCCGAAATGGGGCCGCGCGCTGAGCGCGATGTAGACGTCCCATTCGCCCTGCAGGGGCCGACCTCGTGTCGGCCCGGAAGGCCCACGGGCCGGCACAAGGTCGGCCCCTACAACCGCCAACGCCAGGATCGGGACAAGGATGAGGGAACGCTTCATATCAGACCTCCGCAACCGGTATGGATCGCCGCCGCGCGGCAACCAGGATTCCGACTCCCACCAGATTCATCACCACGATCACCGCCGCAATCTTGAGCGCGAATGTCGCCACGCTCTCCACCTTGATGATCGGGAAGACCGACAGCACGACGTACAGCAGCGTCATCACGAGCCCCGACACCGATCCGATCCGCAGCAGCAGCGACGGCCGTGGCGAGACATGGCGCAGGCCGAAGATCGGGATCGCGAACATCACCACATACGCCAGCGCGTAGAATATCCCGCCCGCGTTGAACAGCAACTGGAACGCCTCCGCCCGCCCCACACCGATGAGGCTCAGCAGCGAGACCACCGTCGAGCACACCGCGACGAGGACGATCGAGTTCACCGGCGTCCGATAGCGCGGGTGCAGCCGGCTGAACGCTGCCGGCAGGAGGCGGTCCCATCCCGCGACCATCGGCAGTCGCGTCACCGCGGTGAAGCTCACGCTGACCTGCGCGATTCGCATCGCGAGCGTCATCAGGATCGCGATGGCGACCAGGGGGCCAGCGATGCCGAAGGGCCCGAACCCCACGCGCAGCACCTGCGGCATCGGCCCGATGAGATCGATCTGCTCGTTCGGAACGTACGCGACCACGGTCGCGGTGCCGAGGATGAACATGACCGCGATGATCGGCGCGGCGATGAGCACCGAGCGGCGCACCGCGCTGGCTGGCGCCCGCGTTTCGCCGGCGAGGATGGCGACGTACTCGAACCCGCCCAGTGCCCCGAAGCACATCTTGGCCAGGATGTTGAGGTTCAGCAGCGACGGCTCCGGCAACCGGGTGCGGAAGGGGTGGAATTCCGCGAGGTGGCCGGTCGCGAGCCCGATGAAGGGCAGCGCGATCAACACCGCGAAGATGGTCAGCATGAAGATGCCGCCGGTGTTGTGCACCCACTTGGCGATGGACAGGCCGATGACGGCTGCCCCGGCCATCAGCCCCAGGATTGCCGCGGTGGACAGCGCGATGAACCAGTTGCTCGATACCATCCAGGCGGCGCTGGGGCCGAGCGCGTACGAGAGGTAGGTCGCGACCTGGAGGCCAATCTCCGACGTATAGACGATCACGTACAGCCAGAGATTCCAGGCCAGCAGGAAGCCGATCGTGGGATTGAAGCCCAGCTTCGCCCACTGGTACAGCCCGCCCTCGAGCGGCATCAGCTGGTTGAGGTAGATCACGACCGCGGTCATCGGCAGGTAGAACAGCACGATGGCCATCAGCCACATCACCACGTGCGACGGGCCAAGCTTGCCGGCCACGCCGATCCAGGTGAGGCCGATGATGAAGAGGATCTGCGTGAGCGCCAGGTCGCGGACGCCCAGCACCTTTTTCAGCGACGCGCTGTGCGCCTCGACCTTCGCTTCTTCCTGTTCGAGGCTCATGCCCCGGCCCCGCCGCCGAGGCGATTCCACAACCGCGCCCAGGCCGCGAGTCCCTCGTGCAGCCGGTGGACCCGGAAGAATTCGTTAGGTGCGTGGAAGTCCTCGTCGCCGGTCGAGAAGGAGAAGTACACGGTGTCGAGTCCCATGAGACGCTGGAAGGTCTCCGCGACGGGGATGGTGCCGCCCATGCGCACGAGGAGCGGCTTCACGCCGTAGACCTCCTCGAGGGCGGCCTCGGCGGCCTTCAGGACCGGGTGGCTCCGGGCGATGTGGGCGGGCCGCGCCCCATGCTCGCCCGGCGTGACTGTCAGGCGCGTGCCCGGCGGAACATGGCTCTCGAGGTGGCGCTTCACGAGGGCCACCACTTCCTCTGGGTCCTGATTCGGCACCAGGCGGCACGTGATCTTGGCATGCGCCTCGCCCGGCACGATCGTCTTCGATCCCGGGCCCTGGTAGCCGCCCCACATGCCATTCACCTCGAGCGTGGGCCGGGTCCACTGCCGCTCGAGTGTCGTGTAGCCGGGCTCGCCGACGGCGGCGGCGGCACCGACTTCCTTCAGATATACGGCTTCGTCGAACGGCAGGCGCGCGATGTCGGCGCGCTCGCCCTCACTCACCTCGCGCACGCTGTCGTAAAAGCCGGCGACGGCGACCCGCCCGTCCGGCTGGTGCAGCGACGCGATGAGCCGCGCCATCGCGTGCAACGGATTCGGAACGCTTCCGCCATGCCGCCCCGAGTGCAGGTCCTTGCCGGGCCCGCGCAGCGTGAGCTCGAGCGACGCCAGCCCGCGATTGCCGAGGGTGAGCGA
>JAYTEN010000032.1:0-19045 GCA_043735145.1 Gemmatimonadota bacterium
CCGGGCTATTGCCGGTCCGCGCAGTCGGCGAGATAGCGGAAGCGCTGTGGGTGCCGGTATCAGAGGTCTTCAGCCAGTCAAACCGGAAGCCCTACCGGCTGGTCGGGCCCGCCGGGGAGCGGGAATTCGACTCCGTCCACGTGGGGGGGCTCGTCATCTGGGGCCTGACCGAACGCATCCTGAGCCAGATTGCAACTCTCTTCAAATAAACGACTTGAAATACACGATCTTGACAGGGGACCAATATCGCCCAATGTTTTAGTCGAGACTAAATTTCACTTTAGCACGGACAGAAGCGGAGTATCCACGTAGATGAGTGCGCCAATCCTTCCGCCCGGCAGTACACGCGGCTCCATGGGCTCTGGTAACCACCTGTCGCTCGAAGAAGTGCACGGCTCCGTCACCGTCCCTCCGCATGAAGCCGGGTTCTGGCGTCAATGGCGGGCCTTTGTCGGCCCCGCGATCCTCATCAGCGTTGGGTACATGGACCCCGGCAACTGGGGGACCGACCTCCAGGCCGGCGCACAGTTCAAATACGCGCTGCTCTGGGTCGTCGCTGTCGCAAGCCTCATGGCGATTGTCATGCAGGTGATGTCGGCGCGGCTGGGCGTGGTGACCGGCAAGGACCTCGCGCAGTGCTGCCGCGAATGGTATCCCAAGTGGACGCGCTGGCCGCAGTGGCTGCTCTGCGAAGCGGCGATTGGCGCCTGCGACCTGGCTGAAGTGCTGGGGAGCGCCGTCGCCCTCAACCTGCTCTTCCACATTCCGCTCTTCTGGGCCGTCCTGATCACCAGTGCCGACGTGTTCATCATTCTCGCGCTCCAGCGTTTCGGGATGCGCATGATCGAGGCGGTAGTGGTGGTGCTGGTCGCCACGATCTTCGTCTGCTATTTCATCGAGATCTTCGTGCTTCCGCAGACGCATCCCGACTTTCTCGAGATGGGCCGCGCGCTGATGAGCCCGGGGTTCCGGCAGCAGGGCATGCTCTTCGTGGCCATCGGCATCATCGGCGCCACGGTGATGCCCCACAACCTCTACCTCCATTCGGCGCTGGTGCAGAGCCGGAAATTCCAGACCGACGAACGCTCGATGAAGACCGCGGTGCGTTTCAACACCATCGATTCGGTGGTCGCGCTCACGATCGCGTTCTTCGTCAACGCGGCGATCCTGGTGCTCGCGGCGACGGTCTTCTACGGCCGCGAAAGCGTGACGATCGCGGGCGGGCAGGTCGTGTATCTCACCCAGAACGCCGATTGGATCCGCATGGCGTACCTCACCCTCGCGCCGTTGCTGGGGACGGCCGTCGGCAGCACCCTCTTCGCCGTGGCGCTCCTCGCGGCCGGGCAGAGCAGCACGATCACCGGAACGCTCGCGGGCCAGGTGGTGATGGAAGGCTTCATGCACTGGCGGCTCACGCCGTGGCTGCGGCGGCTCATCACCCGCCTGCTCGCGATCCTGCCGGCGATCTTCATCATCGGGATCCGCGGCGACGGCAGCGTGACCGACCTGCTGACGCTCAGCCAGGTCGCGCTGGCACTTCAGCTGCCGTTCGCCATGTTTCCCCTGCTGCACTTCACCAGCTCAAGCAAGCGGATGGGCAAGTGGAAGAACGGATGGTTCCTGCTGTTCGCCGGCTGGACCAGCGCGATCCTCATCGCGGGGATGGACCTGTACGGCCTGCCCGAGCTGGCGAAGTCTGCCTGGCGCATCATCACGGGTGGATGATGATCAGCCGCCGCGGAGGAAACGCCCGTGTATAAGACCATCCTCGTGACGCTCGACGGCACGCCGACCGACCAGGCGATCATCGAGCACGTGAAGGTACTGGCGCTGCTCGCCGGCAGCCGCGTCGTGCTGCTGCACGTAGCCGACGGCTGGGCCGCCCGCACCTACGGGCCCGACGCCGTGAGCCCGGAGATCACCGAGGACACCGCGTATCTCGAGCGGGTGCGCGTCGAATTCGAGGCCGCCGGCATCGAGGCCCACGCCGAGCTCGAGTACGGCGAGCCGGCGCCGCAGATCATCCGCTGGGTCGAGAACAAAGGCTGCGACCTGGTCGCGATGAGCACCCACGGTCACCGCTTGCTGGCCGACATCTTCCTCGGCACCACCGCGACCAAGGTCCAGCACGCCGTCAGCGTGCCGGTGCTGCTGCTGCGGGCGAAGTGAGCGCCACCGCGCCACTGTCGCGCTCCGCCGAGGATTACCTCAAGGCCATCTTCCAGCTCACCGAGCGCGCCGACGACGCGGGCACCACCGAGATCGCCAACCGCCTCGGCATCGCCCCGGCGTCGGTGACGGGCATGGTGAAGCGGATGGCCGAGCTGGGGCTGGTGGACCACGAGCCGTATCGCGGCGTGCGCCTCACCGCGCCGGGCCGGCAGGCCGCGCTGGCCGTGGTGCGCCGCCACCGCATCATCGAGACCTATCTCATCACCAAGCTCGCCTACGACTGGTCGAGCGTGCACGACGAGGCCGAGCGGCTCGAGCACGCCGTCTCCGACGAGCTGATCGAGCGGATGGCGTTCGCGCTCGGCTTCCCGCAGTACGACCCGCACGGCGCGCCAATCCCGACCCGGGACGGGGAGATCGAGGTGCCCGTCTACGTGCGCCTCGCCGACGTGGACACCGGCGCGCAGGTGTCGCTGCGCCAGGTGGGCGACGACGACTCGGAGCGCCTGCGCTACCTCAAGTCGTTAGGCCTGGTGCCGCCGGTGGTGGTGCGGGTGATCGACAAGCAGCCGTTCGGGGGGCCGATCACCTTGCGGATCGGCGAGCGGGATACGAAGGATCGGGTAATCGGGAGTGAGTTGGCGGAAACACTTATGGTAGAGCCTAGAATCTAGAATCTAGATTCTAGATTCTAGGTTCTCTTGGCACTCTCGAGCGCCTTCAGAATGGAGGCGAGCCGCCGGTCCCGTGGACCCCTGATCTGCTCGAGCTTGTTGCCGTAGGCCTTCTCCACCATCGCTGTCAGCGCGCGCACCTGCTCCGGATCGAGCTTCTTCCACTGCGCCAGGCTATCCCACCACAGCTCGAACGTCTGCATCAGGTGCTGCATGAAGGCCGACAGGCCGCCTTCGCCGGCGCCGAGGTGGTACGTCAGGTGCGGACCGGCTGCCGCCCAGCCGAGGCTCGGGCCCAGTGACACCGCGCGATCGATTTCGTCCACATCCACCACGCCGGTGAGCACGAGGTCGATGCACTCGCGATAGACGGCGGCCGAAATCCGGCCCACGACGTTGCCCGGAACCTCCTTCTTCAGCGCGATCGGCAGCCGTCCCAGGGTGCGTAGCCAGGCGCATGCCTGCTCGACCGTCTCGGGCGCCGTGAACTTGCCAGGCACGACCTCGATCAGCGGAATGAGCTCCGGCGGATTGAGCGGATGGATGGTGAGGAGGCGCTTCTGGTCGCGGCAGCGCGAGCCCACTTCGGTAATGGGCAATCCGCTCGACGACGACGAGATGATCGCATCGTGACGCGCCACGCTTTCGATGTTCTCGAAGATGCGCTGCTTGAGCGGGAGGTCCTCGGTCGCGGCCTCGATCACCCAGTCGGCCTCGCCGCAGGCCTGGAGCAGCGACCGGCCCGACTTCAGCGCGGCGAGCCCTGCCTCGGCCACGTCGGGCTTCGCGCGGCCGAGCGCCACCAGGGCGCGCACCCGGCCGGCGATCTCCGCCATAGCGGCATCCACCGCGTGGGTATCGGTGTCGAAGATCGTGACCGGCCAGCCGTGGGACGCGGCAAGCGATGCCCACCCCCGACCGATAGACCCCACCCCGACGATGCCGAGGCGGACCGGACCCGCTGCGCTGGCTGTCATGGGGAGAAGCTACTTTTTGAAATCGGCCGGCGTAAGCCATCTCCCGAACAGGTGCTCGATCAGCAGCTTGTGCACCCGGTGATGGTCGAACTGGCGGTAGACCTGCATGCGCGAATGGCTCGCGCTGCCGCTGCTGACCTCGGTCCGCCCCCGCATCCTGCCGTCGGACAGGTCCACCCGCAGCGGCAGCGACTGCATTTCGCCCCACGACGGCTCCATGGCGAGCGCGATGGCGAGGGGATCGTTGATCACCGCTCCCTGAAGACCCTCGTGCTTCGCGTGGAAGCGCACGTAGTAGCTCAGCAGCTTGCCGAACCACTGCGCCTCCTCGTCCGGGTGCACCATCAACTTCTGCACCGCGGCCGAGGAGATGACCAGCTTGCGCGTCACGTCGAGGCCGACGAGCTCGGTGCCCAGCTCGGCGCGAAAGACTTCGGCCGCGGCCTCGGGGTCGCACCAGATGTTGAACTCGGAATGAGGGCCGGTGTTGCCGCGGGCCTCGATGTTGCCAGCCATGGCCACGTGCCGCGCGACGCGCGTGCGGACGAGATCGGGATTCTGCCGCAGCGCCAGCGCGAGGTTGGTGAGCGGCCCCAGGGTGATGAGCGTGACGGGGTGATCGACCTCCGCGAGCGCATCGCGCAGGGCCGAGGTGCCGGGCTCGACCGGCTCCGCGGGAGGCAGCACCAGGTCCCCCATCCCATCCTTGCCGTGGGTTTCTTTGGCCGTGACCAGGGGGCGGATGAGCGGCCGGTCCCACCCCGGGCGAACCGTCGCGTCGCAACCGCCGCGCGCCATCACCAAACGCGCGTTGCGCGTCGCGAGGTCGAGCGTGGTGTTGCCGTAGGTCACGGTGACGCTCTTCAGGTGGCAGCGGGTCCACCGCACGGCCAGCAGGATCGCGAGCGCGTCATCGATGCCGGGATCGGTATCGATGATGATGGGAACGACGGCCTTGGGGATGCCCGATTGCGGCGACTCGCGATTCATCGCAGCGCCCCGCCGTGCATGGCGATGAACCGCGCGCGGCGGCCTTCCGCGGCGGCCAGGTACTCCAGGCGCTCTCGCAGCATCCGGGTGAGGACCGCGTCGGCGAGCGCGCCCCGGCCGGCGGCGGGGACGGCGGCCGTCGCGATATACCGGCTCCACCAGGCGCGCAGCGCGGAGGTGGTGCGCCCGAGGCCGCGCGCGTGCACGGCGTTGAAGTCGTCGAGCTCGGTGTGAATCACCGCGCCGCGGTGCACGCGGATGTAGCGCCAGAGCGCGGCGTCGGGGACGGTATCGAAATCCATCGCTACGCGTCCGATGCGAAGCCTCGTCTCGATGATGTCACGCGTCACCCGGTACACCTCGGCCCCGTCGCGGACATTGGCGTCCACCACGGCATAGGCGATGGTGCGGCCGTAATCCGCGTCCGCGGGCAGGCCGGACAGCTTCCGGACTAGTACACCGCCAAGCGAGTCGTCGCCCTTTTCCAGGGAAAGCAGCGAGGCCCGCATCGAGCCGCGTATCGCGTCGGGGTGACCGGCCTGACGGTCCCGCAGCGCTTCGGTAAGCTCGACCTCGAAGAGACGCTCGGACATGGTGTGCAGGTTGGTGATGATGTCGATGCCGATGGCATTGCGTGTCGGCGTCCGGCCCAGCAACCCGAAGAGGCTGAAAAAGCGCCGGATCCACGACTGGAACGTCGCATCGAAGAAAATCGGGTAGATGCCCACCTGGATGGTGTGCACCGCGTTCCCGACATCGGCGACAAAGTGCATCGCGTTGCCGGCATAAAGCGCGCTGAGGCCGCGCCAGGACGGTCGCCCGTCGAGCAGCGCCAGCGTGGAAAGATCGGTG
This sequence comes from Gemmatimonadota bacterium, assembly GCA_043735145.1. Classification (GTDB taxonomy): domain Bacteria; phylum Gemmatimonadota; class Gemmatimonadetes; order Gemmatimonadales; family JACORV01; genus DASXPG01. Next base: position 5,666 of record JAYTEN010000032.1, read on the forward strand.
TAGACCTGTGCGTTGTCGGCCGCGAACGTCTGGACTGGTCCGGGAAAGCCGGTCGCGATGGCAAAATTCCAGGGCTCCTTCTTGAGCACCGACACGTCGGCGGATTTCGGCTCGCGACTCAGGCCGATGTGCGCGTGCGCCTGGCTCGAAAGCCCCGTCAGGTGGCCCATGTTGAGCGTCATCGGATCGAAGGGCACGGTGTCGCCCGACGTGGTGAGGCGCGGCGCGCCGGCGGGCCCGCGCAGCAGCCGGTCCTGGTTGCGCCGGTCGAGGTCGGGGTAGATCGAGCCCAGCTGGAGCGCGGTCGCGAGCGTGAGTGGCCGCCCGGCGACATAGTCGGGGTTCGGGTCCCAGGGCCGCTCGACCCGGTCCATCTCCCGGTAAACCGACACGAACGAATCCACGCCCATCACGCGGGCGTGGCCGTTCATCATCAGCAGCTCCTTCATCGCCGATGGGCCGAACGATGCCGCCGTCGGGTATCGCGAATGGAATGCGCTGCGGACCGACGTGTCGGCGAGCTGGCCGGCGCGGGCCCACATCCAGAGCCGGAACGCGTCGAGATCGGCGTCGGAGACCCCGGGAAGCGTGTCGTGCGCGACGGTCTCGCCCATCGGCCCGCGCAGCCCCTCGAGTGCCGCGGCCGGCAGCAACGCGTGGATGCGGATGCCGTAGGCCAGGAGAAGCGTGGGAACGCCGGCGAGCAGAATGACGGCGAGAAGGCGGCGGGCGGCAGGTCGCATCGACTCAAAGGTGCCCGAAAGGGGGTCCTCACGCCATCGCCCGGGTGACAGGAACCGGGCGGAGGAAACATTCGGCCCCCTTCGGCGTAGTTACTACCGGGACGCCCAAGCACCGTCCCTATTGTTCCGCGCCGCAGGAGGTTCCTCAACACCTCCCGTTCGCCGCCTGGTGAACCGGCCGGAACGCCGGACTTAACCGGTCATTTTCCACGGGGTTCGCTGCCGCCCAGGCAACGGACCCCGTTTTACGCTACTTTTTCCGCCCCATGGCGCCTCCCCAGCTCAAGCGCGTGTTGTCCCTGACCGACGTCGTGCTCTTCAACGTCGTCGTCATCTTTTCCGTGCGCGGCATGACGACGGCGGCCAAGATGGGGCCGGTGTCGATCCTGCTGTGGCTGCTCGCCGTGGGCACGTTCTTCGTGCCGCTGGGCCTGACCGTGACCGAGCTCGCCACGCGTGATCCCGGGGTGGGCGGGTTCTACCGCTGGACGCGCGACGCCGTGGGCGATCTCCACGGTTTCATGGGCGCATGGTTCTACTGGGTTTCGAACCTCACCTATCTGCCCTCGCTGCTGATCTTCCTGGCGGGCGCGATCGGCTTCGTGATCGGCAAGCCGGCCCTCGGCAACGATCCCGTCTTTGTCGCGTCACTGTCGCTCACGGTGCTGTGGCTCACCGCCTGGTTGAACATCCGCGGCCTGAGTGCCGGAAAGCTCCTGACCAATGGCGGGGCCATCGCCAGCTGGGCGGCCGCAGTCATGCTGATCCTCGCGGGCGCGGTGACGTACAGCCGGCTCGGCTCCGCCAACAGCCTGTCACCGCACGCCTTCACGGCGCTGTCGGGAGGCACGCAGACGCTCGCGTACTTCGCCACCCTGACCTTCGCCCTGGTGGGTCTCGAGCTGGCGCCGGTGCTGGGCGGCGAGATCAAGGAACCGGTGCGCACGCTCCCGCGCGCCATCCTCATCTCGGCCCTGGTCATCGCCGTGCTCGACATCGTGGGGACGCTGGCGATCCTGGTCGCGCTGCCGACGGCCGAGATCAGTCCTATCTCGGGTGCGCTGGGCGCGGTGCAGGCGGTGGCGAGCCGGGCGGGCCTCGGCTTCGTGGGCGCGCTCGTCGCCGCGCTCGTCGCCTTCTCGGTGGTCGGCGGCGTCTCCGCATGGCTGGGCGGCGCGGCGCGGTTACCCCTGGCCATCGGCATCGACCACTTTCTGCCCGAGCCGATGGCGCGGCTCCACCCCAAGCACGGCACGCCCCATATCGCGATCCTGTTTCAGACGGTCCTGGTCAGCGTGTTCATCATCGTGTCGCAACTTGGCTCATCAGTGGCCGAGGCCTACTTCGTCCTTGTGGACCTGACCATCATCCTCAACTTCATTCCATTCATCTATTTGTTCGTGGCGCTTCCGATTCTGCGCCCGGATCGTCCCGAGCCGGGCGTGGTGCGAGTGCCGGGCGGGAAGGGGATGGCGTGGCTGGTTGGCGGAGCGGGATTGCTGGCGACGCTGCTGTCCCTGGGTAGCGCGGTGATTCCGGCGCCGGACGTCGCGAATCCGGCCGTTTTCGAGGCCAAGCTATGGGGCGGGCTCTTTGCGTTCACGCTGAGCGGTTACATCATCTACCGGACGTGCCGTGCTCCAGCGACTAAATAGTATCACGACAGTGACAAGTCGATGTATGGCTCTGGCATTGGTTTCAGTGCTGGCGGCCCTCGGCTGCGGCAAGGCGTCGCAGGCTCCGAATCCCTATGCATTTCGCTGGCCCGACACTCTCTCGTACCGTCTCGACTACGTCAATCAGGTATCGCGAAATCGCGAGCCGTTGCTCCGATTTGCGGAGAGCAAGACGCTGCGCCTGGCCATCCGCAACGGCCGCTATCTGGGCGCGTACGACAGTGTCCTGAAAAGCAGTGAACGGCCCGGCGAACGGCTGACGTTGGTGCCGTACCTGCCCGAGGACACACTGCTCTTCAACGTGAAGCTGGGCGCCCACGGCGAGCTGTCCGACATGTCGCTCGGCTGCGATCCCACCGTCGCCGAATGCGCGCGGGCGCTGCCGTCCACCGTTCTCCTGGAGCTGCGCCGGATCATTCCCCGGCTCCCGCTTTTCGAGGCGCCCCAGGGCGGCGGCTGGGTCGATACGCTGACTTTTGACGACACCGGCCGCGAGGGCGGAATGCGCGGCTCCGTCATCACCAGTTACCTCGGCCGGCGTGACACCACGATTCATGGGCGCTCCTATTGGCTGGTCGGCTGGGATTCGTTCCGCCGAGCCTTCAGGGGCGGAGCGGGCAGCGACCCGACACTGGGGGCGGCGCCCCCGGTCGAAGAGTCGGGGATCTCGCTGGTGGACAAGCAGCGGCTGATGCCGGTCTACTCGACCTGGGCCGGCGCGGTCGCCGCACCGCCGGAAATGCGCGCCGCGGGGGCTACCGGCTCAGGATTTCGGGGTCGGGCTTATCTGGCGGGGACGGTTTTCGACAGCCTCTATTCGCACGAAGTAGGGCCGTGACACCCGAGATGGCGAACGAGCTGTTGCGGCTCGGTGTCGCCCTCATGGCGGGTCTGCTGATCGGCATTGACCGCGAGCGCGCCGAGCAGCGGAAAGCGCGGGAGATCTATGGAGGGGTGCGCACCTTTCCGCTCATCGCGCTGAGCGGCTGCGTGCCGATGCTGGTGCTCGATACCGCGGGTCCGTGGGTCATCGTCGTCGCCTTTGCCGGCATCGCGGCGATTACGGCCATTGCCTACTGGCGCGGCAGCCGCGACGGGCATGTCGGCGCGACGACCGAGGTAGCCGGGATCGCCACCTTCCTGGTCGGCATGCTGGCCGGTTCCGGCCGTCTCTTCATCGCCGGCGCCGCGGGACTCGTCGTCGCGACGCTGCTCGTCGCCAAGCCCAGGCTCGAAGCCATTTCCCGGGCGATGAAGCCCGCGGAAGTTACGGCGGTGCTGAAGCTCGCGGTCATCTCCGGCATAATCCTGCCGATCCTCCCCAATCATGGCATCGGTCCCTGGAACGCGCTCAATCCGCGTGAGATCTGGCTGATCGTCGTCCTGGTGACGGGCCTTTCGTTCGTGGGATTCGTAGCGGGGCGGCTGTTGGGTGAGGAGCGCGGACTCACTGTCACCGGGCTCCTGGGCGGCCTGGCCTCGAGCACCGCCGTGACCGTGGCGATGGCGGAACGATCGAAGGAATCGGCGCAGGTCGCCGCTCCCGCAGCGGCCGCCGCCGTGCTCGCGTCGTCGGTGATGGCCGTGCGGATGGCGATTTTCGCGGGAGTGGTGAATCGCGAAATCCTGCCGCGCCTCGCCCCGGTCTGCGGCGTGATGGCGCTCAGCGGACTGGTGTCCGCGTGGCTCATCGCGCGGGTCAGGCATCGCAAGGCGCACGCGCCGCTGCGCAACCCGTTCAGCCTTGGCCAGGCGCTGATCTTCGCCGTGATCTACGCCTTGATTCTTCTCGCGGTGCGCGTGACGCAGCAGTGGCTGAGCTCCGGCGCGATGTTCGCCACGGCGACGCTGGGCGGGGTGGCCGACGTGGACGCGGTGACGATTGCGTTCGCGCAGCTGGATCCGGGCAGCGCGGGGTGGCGCATTCCCGCGGCGGCCATATCCCTGGCGGCGGTGATCAACACCCTGACCAAGCTCGGCATCGCATGGGCGCGGGGGTCACCCGCATTTCGGCGGCCCGTCGCCGCATCACTGGGCGTGATGGCGCTCGTCGGGGCGGCGGCTGGAATGACGGTGTTCGTGTTGGGCTGAGAGGGAACGACGTCAGCGAAATGCGGGCGACTTGGCGACTTGGCGACTTGAGTCAGTAGGCCATCACATCCCGGATCTCGGCCACGCGCAGGCGCACGTGCTCGCCGCTGTCACGCCGCCGGCCTTCGATGAAATGCTCTCCCGACTCGCGATACCAGGTGCGGGGCTCCAGTTCCACCGTGCCGTCCGCGAGCACGACCCGCACGACGCCACGCAGGATCATGGCGGCCTCGAGCTTCTTCTGGAGGGTGGTGCCTCCGGTGGAGCTCGCGTTGTGGGGCAGGTGCATCGGCAGTGTCTCCGGCCTTCAATGGTAGGTGATTGACGCATCAACATGCCGCGCCGGGCCGCGGCCTGTCCGTGAGGCTCGTCACGCCGCCACGGCGCGCCGCGGTGTGATGCGCCGTCACCGGTGTTGGCCCGGAAGCCCGCGATGCCGCTATCTTCCCCTGCCATGATGCGCATCGGAGTGGCGCAATTCAAGCCCGGAAAGGGCGACTACGCGGAGAATCTGGACCGGGTAGGCGACCTTCTGCGTGGCCTGCCGGGCCGTCAGGACGCCCCCGAGCTTCTGGTTTTCCCCGAAGCGGCGCTTACCGGCTACCTGCTCGAGGGTGGGGTCCGCGATCTCGCCGTCACCGCCGGGCAGCTGTTCGAAGACCTCCAGTCCAGCCACCGGACCTCGAAGGCCGGCCCCGTGGACATCGCCATCGGCTTCTACGAGAAGTGGCGCGGCTCGCTCTACAATTCCGCTCTCTATGCGACGCTGGGCGGCAAGTCGGCCGGCATCGGGCACGTGCATCGCAAGATTTTTCTCCCCACCTACGGCGTCTTCGACGAGGAGCGCTTCGTCGAGGCGGGGCTCGGCATCCAGGCCTTCGATACTCGCTTCGGGCGGCTCGCCCTGCTGATCTGCGAAGACGCGTGGCACTCGCTGACGCCGACGGTCGCGGCAGTGCAGGGCGCGCAGATGATCCTGGTGCACTCGGCGTCGCCGGCGCGCGGCACCCAGCCCCTCGAGGAGACGATCTCGCGCCCCGCCAACGTCTCGCGGTGGGAGCGCATCTCGCGCTACATCGCGGAAGAGCACGGCGTGTGGGTCGCGACGAGCCAGCTGGTCGGCTTCGAGGGCGGCAAGGGCTTCGCGGGCGGTTCGTGCATCGTCACGCCGCGCGGCGACGTGCTCGCGCGCGGCCCGCTGTGGGAGACGGCGCTGGTCGAGGCGACGATCGACTTCGAGGAAGTCGGGCGCGCGCGCGCCGACACGCCGCTGCTCGCCGATCTCCAGACCAAGCTGCCGCATCTGCTTCGATCACTCGAGAGCGGGGGACGGGGGGACGGGGGGACGGGGGGACAGGAAAACCGGTACGACGCGGCGCCGAAGAACGACGATCAGGTCGGGGGTCCCGCCCTCGCGGCCCGGACCGGCGATCCGATGGCGATGGATGTCGCGCTGGTCGAGCGGTGGCTGGTGGAGTTCCTGCGCGAGGAAGTGACGAACCGCCGCGGCTTCAAGGACGTGGTGATCGGGCTGTCGGGCGGCGTGGACAGTGCGCTCGTCACCTGCCTCGCCGTGAAGGCGTTTGGCAAGGAGCACGTGCACGCGCTGATGCTGCCGTACCGCACGTCGAGTCCCGACTCGCTCGCGCACGCGCAGCTGGTGATCAAGGAGCTGGGCATCGAGGGCCGGGTGCTCGACATCACAGGCGCGGTGGACGGTTACCTCGCCAACGAGCCCGAGGCCGACGCGGCGCGCCGGGGCAACGTCATGGCCCGGATGCGCATGATCGCGAGCTTCGACATCGCGGCGAAGTTCAAGGCGCTGCCGCTGGGGACCGGCAACAAGACTGAGCGCCTGTTCGGTTATTTCACCTGGCACGGCGACGACGCGCCGCCCATCAACCCCATCGGCGATCTCTTCAAGACGCAGGTCTGGGCGCTGGCGGCGCACGTGGGAGTGCCGAAGGACATCATCGCCAAGCCGGCCACGGCCGACCTGGTGAAAGGCCAGACCGACGAGGGCGACCTCGGCATCGCCTACGCCAGGGCCGACCAGATCCTCTACTGGCTGCTGCGCGGGCTGACCTGCCGCGAGATCGAATCGTCAGGCTTCTCGGTGGACGAGGTGCGCGTCGTCGAAAAGCGGCTCAACTCGACGCACTGGAAGCGACGCGTCCAGACGGTCGCCATGCTCAGCCCCACCGCCATCGGGGAGTACTACCTGCGACCCGTGGATTACTAGGACATGGACGGGAAGCCCCCCCAGCTCAGCCAGACCACGATCGCCGAAGTGATGATGCCGCACATGGCCAACGTGCTCGGCAACGTGCACGGCGGCGTGCTGCTGGGCATGATGGACCGCGTCGCCGCCGTGGCGGCCATCCGGCACGCGCGCCGCACCTGCGTCACCGTCTCGGTGGACGGCGTGGCCTTCCGCGAGCCCATCCACCTGGGCGAGCTGGTCACGATGTATGCCAGCGTCAACTACGCCCACCGCACCTCCATCGAGGTCGGCGTGCGGGTCGAGGCCGAGAACCTGATCAGCGGCGTGAAGCGCCACACCAACTCGTGTTACCTCACCTTCGTCGCGATCGACGAGAACGGCCGGCCGGTCGAGGTGCCGCCGGTGATCCCCGAAACCGACGCGGAGCGCGTCCGCTTCGAGGAAGCCGAGCAGCGCCGGGCCGAGCGCGTCACCAGGGGCAAGGCGAAGAGAAAATCGCCGGCGTGAAGCCGCAGCGTGTCGTCCTGGTACTCTCCGGCGGCGGCATGAAGGCGATGGCGCACATCGGGGTGTTCCGCGCGCTCCAGCAAGCGGGCATCACGCCGTCGGGGATCGTCGCCGTGTCGGCGGGTGCGATGGTCGGCGCGATGATCGCCGGCGGGATGCCGTACGAGCGGATGGTCTCGATCGTCACCCACCTGAAGCAGCGTGACTTCGCGACCCTCAATCGCGCCTCGCTGATCCTGCGCGGCGTCGGCGCGCCCAGCATCCTCGATCCCGAGCCGCTCCGCGCGCTGCTGCGGCGGATTCTTCCGGTGAGCTCCTTCGACGCGCTGCGCATCCCGCTGCGCGTGGCGGTCACCGACATGGATCGCGGGACGCTCGAGATCTTCGGCGCCGCGGGGCGTACCGATGCGGCGCTCTCCGACGTGGTGTACGCCTCGATGGCGCTGCCGCTCTACCTGCCGCCGGCGCAGCTCGGCGGGCACACCTATGGCGACGGCGGCCTGCTCCAGGTGCTGCCCCTCGACCTGGTCATCCCCGGCGAGGCGGATCTCGTGGTCGCGTCCGACGTCGGGCCCAGCGGCGTCGCCCACCCCTCGTGGCGCACCCTGGCGCCGCGCCTCATCGGCCTCACCGACCGTTCGCTGTCGATCGTCATGGCCGACCAGAAGGCCCGCACCATCGCGGCGTGGCGCGCGGACCGCGACCGGCCGCCGCTGCTCCTGGTGCGGCCGGCCGTCGATCCCTACGGGACCTTTGCGTTCTCGAAAACGGTAGATTTCATTGAGGCAGGATATCGCGCCACGCACGAAGCATTGCAGCACCGGACCGGGGAGCAGGAATGACCGAGGCGCCTGTGGTAACGCTCTTCACCGTCGAGAAGGCCAATCGCGCGCTGCCGCTGGTGCGCCGCATCGTCGCCGATATCACGGCCGAGCATCCGCGCTGGCGCGACCTGGTCGCGCGCTACGAGCTGGTGGCGGGCGCGGCGCGGGCGGACCTGGGCGAGTCGAACGAGATGCTGGCGCTGCGCCACGAGGTCGACCGCCTGGCCAAGCTGATCGCGGGATTCGTCGCCGAGCTGGAGCAGATCGGCGTCACCATCAAGGGGTTCGACGAGGGCCTCGTCGATTTCTACGGGCAGTTCGAGGGCCGCACGGTCTGCCTCTGCTGGCGCGAGGGCGAGGTAACGGTGTCGAGCTGGCACGAGCTTGAGGCTGGGTTCGCGGGCCGGCAGCCGATCACGCCGGAATTCATCGCGGGCCAGGAGCCCGCGCACGCGCGGGGAGGCTGATGTACCGATTCGGCGTGGCGCTTCATGTGCTCGGCGTGTCGGTCTGGCTTGGCGCTTCGCTCACCTTCATGATCATCGGTCCCGCCGCGCGGCGCCTGCCGCTGGAGTCGTGGGCCAACATCTGGATGATCATCGCCCGGGTGCAACGCGCCATCGTCGGCCCCGCCAGCGCCGTGGCGACGGTGACCGGCCTCGGGCTCACCATGTCGCTCGCCAGGGGCGGCATCGACATGGCCTCGGCGTCGTGGCTGATCGTGATGCAGGCGTTCGGGCTGATTGCCGGCATCCTGACGCTCGCCTTCGGCACGCCGATGGCCAACCGGATGGCGGCCATCGCACACCGGTCGCTCGAGAAAGGCAAGATGGAGGAGAGCGCGGAGAAGGTGAACAAGGCCTTCTCGCTGGTGAGCTCGCTCAGCGGGGTGATGGTCGTCGTCGCGATGTACTTTGGCGTGGCTAAACCCTAGTCGCCAAGTCGCCAAGTCGCCTAGTCGCCTAGTCGCCCTTGGCGACTTGGCGCCTTCGCGAACACCCGCCCCAGCACCTGTCGCTACCAACGTCGGGTTGGCATTTCGTGGCATGTGCGGTGAGAATACAGGCTGACCATGGGCCAGCCCATTCCGCTGAGCAACACTCCCCCCTTGTTCGTGAGGGGTCTGCGCCGCCTCGGACGGGGCTCGGACCGCACGCTCGCGCAGGTCGGCCGCTTCGGCATGCTGATCGTGGAGATCGCGCGCGCGCTTCCCGAGTGGCGCCAGTGGTTCCCCCGCGCCCTCGAGCAGTGCCAGGCGATCGGTTACGGCTCGCTCTTCATCGTGCTGCTCACCTCGGGCTTTGCGGGAGCGGTGACGTCGCTCCAGGCGGGCTACCAGTTCACCGGCAGCGTGCCCCTGTACGTGATGGGCGCGGTGGTGGCCGAGAGCATCATCCTCGAGCTGGGTCCCGTCCTCACCGGCCTGATTCTCGCGGGCCGCATCGGCGCTCGTTATGCGGCCGAGCTGGGGACGATGCGGGTGACCGAGCAAATCGACGCCCTCGAGGCGCTGGGGCGCAACCCCGTTTCGCATCTGCTAATTCCGCGCATCGCGGTGGGCGTGTTCATAGTGCCGGCGCTGGTGATGATCGCCAACCTCACCGGCCTGCTGATGGGGTGGCTCGCGGCCAAGAGCTCGCTGCACATCACCGACGCCGATTTCATCTACGGTACCCGGTATTTCTTCCGGACCTTCGACCTCTGGTATTCGCTGATCAAGGCCGAGGTGTTCGGCATCGTGGTGACGTTGATCCCCTGCTACGTCGGCTTTTCGGCGGAGTCGGGGGCCGAGGGCGTGGGACGCGCCACGACCACGGCGGTCGTGGTCTCGAGCGTGAGCATTCTCCTTCTCGACACCGTCCTGGCCAAGATCCTGCTGCCGGGATGATCGAGCTCAAGGGCGTGCACAAGAGTTTCGGCAAGCAGGTGGTCCTCAGCGGCGTGGACTTCCGGGTCGAGACGGGCGAGACGGTCGCGCTCCTGGGCCCGTCGGGGACCGGCAAGAGCGTCCTGCTCAAGCACATCGTCGGGCTGCTGCTCCCCGACCGAGGCGACGTGCTGGTGGATGACCTCTCGGTGCCGAAGCTCAAGCGCGCCGAGCTGACGGCACTGCGGCAGAAGATCGGTTACGCTTTCCAGATGGGCGCGCTGTTCGACTCGATGAACGTGTACGAGAACATCCGGCTTGGCATCACCAACGAGGACCAGTACCGCGACAAGGAGTTCTGCGACGCGCGGGTGGCCGAGGTGCTGAAGCAGGTGAACCTGCTCCCCGACGTGGCGAAGAAGCTGCCCTCGGCGCTGTCGGGCGGCATGAAGAAGCGGGTCGGCATCGCGCGCGCCATCGCGGGCAAGCCCGAGTACCTGCTCTACGACGAACCGACCAGCGGCCTCGATCCGGTGAACGCCGACGCGATGGACGCGCTGATCAAGCAGCTCCAGGGGGAGCTCAAGGTGACCAGCGTGGTGGTCACCCACGATGTCCGCGGCTCCTTCAAGGTGGCCGACCGCATCGCGCTGCTGCACCATGGCAAGATCCGGAAGGTCGGCACGGCGGAAGAATTCATGGAAACAAAGGACGACGTGGTCCGGGAATTCCTGGATCGCGACTTCGAGCTTCTCGGGGCGGATAGCTAGATGGAACTGCGATACAAGCGTGAAGTGGCCGTGGGCGGCTTGCTCCTCATGGGCGCGCTGGCCTTCATCATCCTGATGATGTGGCTCAAGGGCAAGTCGTTCCGGAAGAGCGTCATCGTGCCGGTGACCTTCGAGGACGTGATGGGGCTGAAGCAGGGTGACCCCGTCCGCACCTCCGGCGTTCGCGTGGGCATGGTGAAGGACATCAAGCTGATCAGTCCCGGCAGTGTGCTGGTCACCCTCGACGTGCTCGACGGCCCGCCGCCGCGCGATGACGCCAAGGCGCACATCCTTTCCCAGGATCTCTTCGGTGCCCGCTACATCGAGTACTCGCCCGGCGTTTCGCCGCGGGCGCTCCCGGTGGACAGCACGCTTCACGGCCAGCGCGCGCAGGACATGGGCGAGATGGCCGAGCAGCTGGGCAACAAGACCCGGACCCTGCTCGACAGCGCCAATGCCATCACGGCGATGGTGTCGCGCGAGCTGCGGGTGACGCTGCGCAACACCCAGGCGCTGCTGGGCACGCTCGACCGCGGGGCCGGAGCCTCGACCACGCAGCTCGTGGGCGCGCTCGAGGAGCTGCGCGGCGCGATCCACCGCGTGGACCTGCTGGTGGCGCAGAACGGTCCCGGCGCTACCGCGATGGTCGGCAGCATGCGCAACACCACGGCCCGCGCCGACACGGTGATGCGCAACATGCAGCGCACCTCGGCGGCATTCGACTCGATCATCGCCAAGGTCAATTCGGGCCGCGGCCCGGCGGCGGCGATGCTCAACGACAGCACCGTGATGCAGAACCTGATGCAGACCAACGCCGCGCTGCGCGACCTGCTGTCCGACTTCAAGGCCAATCCCGGCCGCTACATCCGGTTGCGGTTGTTCTAGCCTGCTCAACGTCCTCTTCCTCGGCACCTCGGCGGCGCGTCCGACCATCGAGCGCAACGTCGCGGGGCTGGTGGTCACGCGCGAGGGCGAGAGCCTGCTGTTCGAGTGCGGCGAAGGCACGCAGCGGCAGATGATGCGCTACGGCGCGAGCTTCGCGCTGTCCGACGTGTTCTTTTCACACTTTCACGCCGACCATTACCTGGGCCTCATCGGCCTGGTGCGCACGCTGGGTCTCCAGGGGCGCACCGACCCCATGCGTTTCTTCGGGCCGAGGGGGGCGAAGCGGATACTTGGTGCCGCGATGGGAATGGGAATGGAGCGCTCGACCTTCGAGTTCGAGATCATCGAAGTCGAAGCCGGCGACACCCTGGACCGCGGCGAGTACGTGCTGCGCGCTTTTCCGGCCGAGCACGGCGGCGCCTGCCTGGGGTGGGCGCTGGTCGAGCACGACCGGCTGGGCCGCTTCAATCCCGACCGCGCGCGCGAGCTGGGCGTGCCGGAAGGGCCGATGTGGGGCAAGCTCCAGCGCAGCCAGAGCGTGACCCTGGACGACGGCCGGGTGATCACGCCCGAGACCATCGTGGGCGCGGCGCGGCCGGGCCGGAAGCTGGTCTATACCGGCGACACCAGGCCCTGCGCCGCCACGATCGAGGCGGCCGCCGGCGCCGACCTGCTGATCCACGAGGCGACGTTCGGAGACGAGGAGGCTGAGCGGGCGGTCGAGACGCAGCACGCGACCGCTCGTGAGGCGGGGCAGGTGGCGAAGATGGCCGGCGTGAAGCAACTTGCCCTGACGCACCTGTCGGCGCGCTATTCGAGGGACCCGTCGCCGCTCCTCGCCGAGGCCCGCGAGGTCTTCCCCAACGCCGTGATCGCGAAGGACGGCATGGTCATCGACGTACCGTTCGCCGCGGAGGCCTGATGCAGGACCTGACACCGCTCCAGACCGATGTCCTGAGGGAAGTGACCAACGTGGGCGCCGGCCATGCGGCGACGGCGCTGGCGCAGCTCGCGGGCGCGCGCATCGCGATCGACGTGCCGCAGGTCTACATCGCGCCGCTGCTGGAGATCGTGAATCGCGCGTCGATTCCGGGGCAGGACGTGGTGGTGGTGTCGATGCGGGTGCTGGGCGACCTGGTGGGGCAGATACTGTTCGTGATGCACCCGAAGAGCGCGGGTGAGCTGATCGACATCCTGCTGCGGCGGCCGCGGGGGACCAGCACCGTCAACGGGACGATGGAGCGCTCGGGGCTCCAGGAGACGGGCAACATCCTGGCGTCGAGTTTCCTGAACGCGCTGGCGCGGTGGATGGGGAAGATCCTGCTGCCGTCGGTGCCGACGGTGGCGATCGATACCGGCGAGGCGGTTACGAAGCAGATCGCGGCCGGACTGACGGGCGAGGTGCTTGCCGTCGAGACGTCATTCCTGCTGGGCGATGACGCTGCCACGGCGCAGCGGATCGCCGGCGTGTTCGTCTTTCTGCTCGAGGGCTCGTCGCTGGACGAGATCCTGAAGGCGCTTCGCGTCCGGTAGGTCGTCGAAACGTCAAAGCGTCGAAACGTCAAAGCGTCGAAGCGTCGAAGCGGTATTTCACGTTTCGACGCTTCAACGTTCTGCGCCAGGCTGCGGAAACACCACCGTGCTCTCGTGCCCGTCCCGGCTCACCGCCGCCACTCCAAAGAACCAGTTGTCGACGACGCGGCCCGTCGCGAGGTAGCGCGTCGCCAGGCCCACATCCTCGTAGTTGTCCCAGGTCGGCGAATCGGTGCGGCGCCAGTAGACGCGGTACTTCG
>JAYTEN010000033.1:0-3575 GCA_043735145.1 Gemmatimonadota bacterium
ACCAGCCTGCGCTACCAGAACTCAGTCAACGCCATGTGCGTGGTCCTGACCTCGGGCCCCGATTGCATCAGTATCGCCGATTCACGCCAGACCGAGTACAATCTGACCATGGATACCGACTTTCCGCCGAACGTCGTCGCCGGCCTGGCCGCCGGCTACGTGCTCACCGACGACCGGCACCTCAACCGGAAGTTCTCGCTCTTCACGCTCACGGCGAGCGCCCGGATCTTCTTCAGCGCGGGAGAGTTGCGATGATGCGGCGCATGGCATCCGCGGTGATCGTGGCGCTGTCGGCGTGCCGCAGCGGCGGCGCCTCGCAGGCGCAGCAGTTCGACGGCGAGCAGGCCCACCGCTGGGTCGTGCACATGGACTCGATCGGGCCGCGCATCCCCAACACGCCGGCCCACCGCGCGGTCGGCGACTGGCTGATCGCCGAGCTGCGGCGTCGCGCGGATACCGTCATCGTGCAGGAATTCGTCCACGTGACCCGCCAGGGCGACTCGCTCCACCTGCGCAACATCTTCGCGCGCTTCAAGCCCGCCGAATCCAGCCGGGTGCTGTACGTATCCCACTGGGACACCAAGCCGCACGCGACCATGGACTCCGATCCGGCCAGGCGGCAGCTCCCGGTGCCGGGCGCCAACGACGGGGGCTCCTCCACGGCGATGCTGCTCGGCGTCGCCGACCAGCTGAAGCAGGCGCCGCCCGCGATGGGCGTGGACCTGCTCTTCGTCGACGGCGAGGATTACGGAAATTTTGACGGCGACGAGATGGACAACCTCATCGGCGCGCGGTACTTCGCGCAGCACATGCCCGCGGGGTACGCGCCCCTCTACGGCGTGCTCTGGGACATGATCGGCGACTACAACCAGCTGTTCACCCAGGAAGGTTTCTCGCTCCAGCACGCGCCCGAAGTGGTCGAGCGGGTGTGGACCGCGGCGCGCGAGCTCGGCCTGGGCCGCGTGTTCGTCGACCGCGGCCGCGACCCCGTGACCGACGATCATGTGCCACTGCAGGCCGCCGGCCTGCGGATCGTCGACGTAATCGATTGCTGCAACGAGAACTACGCCTACTGGCATACCACCCAGGACACTCCTGACAAGGTTTCCCCGCGGTCGCTGGCTGATGCTGGGAGAGTTGCCATGGCGCTTCTCCGATAGGGGGAAGGGGGAAGGGGGAAGACTGAGGCGCGCGTGGAAATGATCCACCGCGCCTGTTTTTTCCCCCTTCCCCCTTCCCCCTTCCCCCTAGTTTGGAGGGTGTTTACTCGAGACGAACGGAGGGCCCTCCTTTTTCTGGCTGCCGTTGCCGCCGCGGGCGGGGTGATGCGGGTGATCCGGGCTCCGGCCGCGGCGCCCGGGGCGAGCGTGGTTGCGCCGGACCTCGCCGCGGGGGACGTGGCCCGGCAGGCCCAGCTGGCTCGTAAGGCGCTCGAGCTGGCGCGTCCGCTGCTCCCCGGCGAGCGGGTGGACGTGGACCAGGCCGGCGCGGCCGAGTTGGAGCGATTGCCCCGCGTGGGTCCCGCCCTGGCCCGGCGCATCGTGGACGAGCGCGATGCCAGGGGCCCGTTTGGCTCGCTGGAAGGGATGAAGCGGGTCTCGGGCATCGGCCCGTCCACCCTCGCCGGCTTCGAGCGCACGGCGGCCTTCTCCGGAACCGCGCGCCCCGGGCCCCCGAGTGACGAAGCCGCGGCCGCGCGGGGAGAGCATGGCGCCGCCGCCGTCCGCCCGTCCGCCTGTCCGCCCGGCGCTCCCGACGTGAATACCGCATCGACAGCCGAGCTGGCCTGCCTGCCCGGCGTCGGCCCCGCGCTGGCGCAGCGGATTGTGACTTGGCGCACCGCCCACGGGCCGTTTCGGGAAGTGCAACAGCTGGAAGAGGTTCCGGGTATCGGCGCGGCCCGCGTCCGCCGTCTCGCGCCGCTGATTCGCCTGCCTTGATAAGGGGGTAGTTTGTCCGTAGTTTCAAATCCTTGACCCCCATCGTCACGTCTCTCAATTCGCGGCCAGCCTGACCATGTCAGCACCCGCTGCAGCCGGAGGCGATCGCCTCGGCGACCTGTTGATCAAGGAAGGGCTGATCACCAAGGATCAGCTCGACAAGGCTCTCCAGGAGCAGCGCGCCAGCGGTACCCGCCTGGGCTACAACCTGGTGAAGATGGGTTTCGTCCAGGAAACCGAAATCACCAAGATGCTGGCCCGCCAGTACCGCATGCCCGCGGTGGACCTGGCGCGCTTCGAAGTCGATCCCAAGATCGTCAAGATGATTCCCGGCGACATCGCCCTGAAGCACCTGGTGCTGCCGCTGAAGCGCGAAGGCCGGGTGCTCACCGTCGCGATGGCCGACCCCACCAACATGGGCGTCATCGACGACCTCAAGTTCATCACCCGGTATGACATCTTCCCGGTCATCGCCGGCGAGTACACGCTGCGCGGCGCGCTGGAGAAGCATTACGAGCAGACCGACCAGCAGCTCGACAAGCTGATCGAGGAGATGGACGCCGATGCCATCGGCGAAGAGCTCGAGGTCGTCAAGGAAGAAGAAGAGCAGGAAGCGCCGATGGCGGTCGCCGACGACGCGCCCGTCGTCAAGCTGATCAACGCCATCCTTACCGACGCGGTGAAGCGCGGTGCCTCCGACATCCACATCGAGCCGTTCGAGCACGAGATCCGGGTGCGCTACCGGGTCGATGGCGAGCTGTCCGAGGTCATGAAGCCGCCGCTGAAGCTGAAGGCGGCGCTCACGTCGCGCATCAAGATCATGTCGTCGCTGAACATCGCCGAGCGGCGGGTGCCGCAGGACGGCCGCATCAAGCTGAAGATGGGCAAGCGGGTGATCGACTACCGCGTCTCCATCTGCCCGGTGCTCTTCGGCGAGAAGATCGTGATGCGGATCCTCGACAAGGGCAACCTGACGCTGGACCTTTCCAAGTTCGGCTTCGAGCCCAAGGCCGAAGAAGACCTGATGAAGGCGATCCTGAACCCCTACGGCATGGTGCTGGTCACCGGCCCCACGGGCTCGGGCAAGACGACGACGCTGTACTCGGCGCTGTCGCGGGTCAACACGGTAGAAGTGAACATCATGACGGCCGAGGACCCGGTCGAGTACAACCTGATGGGCATCAACCAGGTGCTGGTGCGCAACGAGATCGGGATGACGTTCGCCGCCGCGCTGAAGGCGTTCCTGCGGCAGGACCCGAACATCATCATGGTCGGCGAGATCCGCGACATCGAGACGGGCGGCATCGCCATCAAGGCCGCGCTCACGGGCCACCTGGTGCTCTCGACGCTGCACACCAACGACGCGCCGAGCACCATCACCCGCATGATCGACATGGGCATCGAGCCCTTCAACGTGTCGAGCGCGGTGAACCTGATCGTGGCGCAGCGGCTGGTGCGGCGCATCTGCAAGGACTGCAAGGGCGAAGTGTCGTATTCGCCCGAGGAGCTGAAGGCGCTGGGCACGACGGCCAAGGACTGGGAAGGCGTGACCTTCTTCAAGGGCAAGGGCTGCGACACCTGCGCGGGCTCGGGCTACAAGGGCCGCGCCGGCCTGTACGAAGTCATGGCGCTCTC
>JAYTEN010000034.1:0-2626 GCA_043735145.1 Gemmatimonadota bacterium
GCATCGCTCTCCGGCGAGCCGCTCGAGGTCGTGCGCCGCAACGCGCTGCGCCTGACCAAGCTCGTCAACACGCTGCTCGACTTCAGCCGCATCGAGGCAGGCCGCCTCCAGGCCCGCTACCAGCCCACCGACCTGAGCGCCCTCACCACCGACCTCGCGAGCGCGTTCCGCTCGCTCATCGAGAGGGCCGGCCTGACGCTGACGGTGGACTGTCCTCCCCTCGCGGAGCCGCTCTTTGTCGACCGCGAGATGTACGAGAAGATCGTCCTCAACCTGCTCTCCAACGCGTTCAAGTTCACCCTCGAGGGCGGCATCCGCGTCTCCCTCGACGCGGGCGACGGACAGGTCCGGCTGGTCGTGGCGGACACCGGCCTCGGCATCCCCGAGGCCGAGCAGGCGCACGTCTTCGAGCGGTTCCACCGCGTGGAAGGCGGCAAGGGCGCCAAGGGCCGCAGCTACGAGGGCAGCGGCATCGGCCTGGCGCTCGTCAAGGAGCTCGCGACCCTGCTCGGCGGCACCGTCTCGGTGCGCAGCCGCCTCGGCGAGGGGACCCGCTTCACGGTCTGCCTGCCTCTCGGCAACGCGCACGTCCCCGCCGCGCGCCTGGATTCACCCGCCCCACCCGCGGCGACCGGGCCAGCCGCAGCAGCGTTCCTCGACGAGGCATCGGCGTGGCTGCGAACTCCGGCTCCTCTGTTGCCGGCCCGGACCGCCGGGGCGCTCGAACCCGACGAACCGCGCTCGCAGGGGCAGCCGGCCGGCGCCTACATCCTCCTCGCGGACGACAACGCCGACATGCGCGAATACGTCCGCCGGCTCCTCACGGCACAGGGGTGGGACGTCGCGGCGGTGGCCGACGGCGACGAAGCCCTCGAACGCGCCCGGTTGCGCGTGCCGGACCTCGTACTGAGCGACGTGATGATGCCGGGCCTCGACGGTTTCGGCCTCCTGGCGGCGCTGCGGGCGGACGATCGCACGCGCGCCGTCCCCGTCATCCTGCTCTCTGCGCGCGCCTCCGAGGAGGCCGCCATCGAGGGGATGCAGCACGGGGCGGACGACTACGTCGTGAAGCCGTTCTCGGCCAAGGGGCTGGTGTCGCGCGTGGCGGCACGGCTCGCGATCGCCCGCGAGCGCAAAGAGCAGCTCGCGCGGGAGCGGGCGATTCGCGCCGAGGTGACGGTCGAGCGGCAGAAGCTCCAAAGCCTCTTCATGCAGGCGCCGATCGCCATCGCCATCCTGGAAGAGCCGCGGCTCACCTTCGTCTTCGCCAACCTTGCCTACCGCACCCTCGTCGGCGGCCGCGACGTCCTCGGCCAGCCCATGCTCGAGGCCTTGCCCGAGCTTGTTGGCCAGGGCTTCGACACGCTGATAGAAACCGTGATAGCGACGGGCGTGCCGTTCATCGGGACCGAGGTACCCGTCAACCTCGACCGCACCGGGACGGGCGCGCGCGAGGACCTCCACTTCAACGTGGTCTACAGCCCTCGGCGCACCGCGAGCGGCAGGGTCGACGGCGTGCTGGTCTGGGGCATCGACGTCACGGATCAGGTGGCCGCCCGGCGCCTCATCGAGGCGCTCCTCGAGCAGCAAAAGGCAGCGGACCGGCGCAAGGACGAGTTCCTGGCCATGCTGGCGCACGAACTTCGCAACCCTTTGGCGGCCATCGGTGCCGCTGTTGACGTTTTGGCCAGACTCGATGGCAAACCGATCCCGTCCAGGGTTCTCGACATCGTCCGTCGCCAGAACAAGCATTTGGTCCGACTGGTCGATGACCTGCTCGACGTGTCCCGCGTGACCGAAGGCAAGGTACTTTTGCAGCGGCGAACGATGCCCGTGGCCGACTTCGTCCAACAGGCAGTCGATGCCTGCCGGAATGAGATCGCAGGTCGGCAGCACAGTCTGAGCGTTGAAATCGACGCCGAACCCCTCTTCGTTGACGGCGACCCGGTTCGGCTCACCCAGATCGTCACCAATCTGCTGCAAAACGCCGCGAAGTACACGCCGGATGGCGGCCAGATCTCTGTTCAAGCTTGGCGGCAGGGGGCGCAGGTCGAGATCCGAATTCGTGACAACGGTGTGGGCATCACCGCCGAAGCACTGCCGCATGTCTTCGATCTGTTCGTGCAGGACGAGCGGCCGCTCAGCCGCGCCCAGGGCGGTTTGGGCATCGGTTTGACGATCGTTCAAAGAATGGTGGGAATGCACGGCGGCACGGTGGAGGCGCGCAGTGACGGGCGCGACCGCGGCAGCGAGTTCATCGTCAGCCTGCCCACCGTCGACGCGCCCGGGACAGCGAAAATCGCGCCGGGCGACGTGGTGGCCTTGGCCCCGGTGCCGGCGCGAATCCTGATCGTCGAGGACAACGTCGACACTGGCAACATCCTGGCGGAGATGCTGCGACTCTGCGGGCACGAAGTCGATCTCGTGCTGGACGGGCCCAGCGGCCTGGAACGATTCGGACAGTGGGCGCCTCAGGTCGTGCTGTGCGACATCGGCCTCCCGGGGTTGGACGGTTACGAGGTCGTGGCACGGATGCGCAAGATCCAGCATGAGCCAAAGCCGGTGCTGATCGCGCTGAGCGGCTATGGCGGCCCGGCGAATGTAAAGCGCGCCCTTCTGGCGGGCT
>JAYTEN010000035.1:0-6197 GCA_043735145.1 Gemmatimonadota bacterium
CGACGTCGTCGCACCCGAAGCTCAGCGCGAGCTGCGAGATCGGCGCCGTCACCATCGGCCAGTGGGTCTTGATGTGCGGGATGTTGTCGAGGAAGAGCCTCCCGACCGCGATGTTCTTCAGGTCGTCCATGCCCGTCGTCGCGCCGCCGGTCCACCCCATCTGCTCGCCCAGCTCGTTGTTGTCGGGGTGATAGGCGAGCGGGATGTACGTCAGGAATCCGCCGGTCTCGTCCTGGAGATCACGCAGCATGAGCAGATGCTCGGCGCGGTCGCGCGAGGTCTCGACGTGGCCGTAGAGCATGGTGCAGTTGGACGGGATGCCGAGGGCGTGGGCCTCGCGGTGCACCGCGATCCACTCCTCGCCCCGCAGCTTGTTCTCGGCGATCGTCGCGCGCACCGCGGTGCTGAAGACCTCGGCGCCGCCGCCCGGCATCGACGTCAGGCCGGCATCCTTCAGCCGCTGGAGCACCTCGCGCACCGTGATCTTCTCGACCCGCGCCAGGTGCGCGATCTCGACCGCCGTGAGCGCCTTCACGTGCACGCCGGGATACGCCTCGCGCAGCGTGCGGATGATGTCGGTGTAGTACTCGACCTTCAGCTTCGGGTGCAGCCCGCCCACGATATGGAATTCGCGCGTGGGCGCCGAGCGCGCCAGCTGCGCCTCGGCCATCACCTCGTCCAGGGTCATCGTGTAGGCACCGTCTTCCTTCGGCATGCGCGCGAAGGAGCAGAAGGTGCAGGTGTTGCGCAGGATGCAGACGTTGGTCGGGTTGATGTGCTGGTTCGACGAGAAGAAGACCCGGTCGCCGTTCTTCGCGCGGTTCGCCGCATCCGCCAGCGCGCCGATGGTGAGGAGGTCGGGGCTGTCGAAGAGCGCCACGGCGTCGTCGACATCCAGCCTTCGGCCTTCAACCAGCTTCTCGATCACCGGCTTCATCGCCGGGTCGAAGGGCGTGGGAATGGGGGAGCGTGGGAGCGTGGGAGCGTCCTGCACCGCCGGCGTCATCGGCCGCTCAGGCTGCGAAACGGCGCGCGATGAGGCTGACGTTGTGGCCGCCGAATCCGAACGAGTTCGACATCGCCACGTCGATGGTGCGATGCACTGCCTGGTTGGGCGCGCAGTCCAGGTCGCAGTCGGGGTCCTGGTTGATCACGTTGATCGTCGGCGGCACCACGCCGTTCTGGATCGCCAGCGAGCACACCGCGAATTCCACCGCGCCCGCCGCGCCGAGCTGGTGGCCGGTCATCGACTTGGTGGAGCCGAAGATCAGCCCGCGGGCCTGCTCGCCGAAGACCGCCTTCACCGCCTGCGTCTCGGCCACGTCGCCGTGCGGCGTCGAGGTGCCGTGGGCATTGATGTAGCCGATCTCGTCCAGGCCCACACCGGAGTTGCTGATGGCGTGGCGCATCGCCTGCTGGGCGCCGCGGCCTTCCGGCGCCGGCTGGGTCATGTGATAGGCGTCGGCGCTCATCCCGTAGCCGATCACCTCGCAGATGATGTTCGCGCCGCGCCGCTGCGCATGCTCGAGGCTCTCGAGGATGCAGACGCCCGCGCCCTCGCCCATCACGAAGCCGTCACGGTCCTTGTCGAACGGACGCGACGCGGACTTCGGGTCGTCGTTGCGGGTGGATAGCGCCTTCATGTTGCCGAAACCCGCCATGGCCAGGCCGCTGATCGCCGCCTCCGCGCCGCCCGCGACCATCACGTCGGCGTCGCCGAACGCGATCAGCCGGAAGCTCTCGCCCAGCGCGTGCGCGGACGACGAGCAGGCCGAGACGGTGCAGTAGTTGGGGCCCTGGAGGCCCCACCGCATCGAGACGAGACCCGAAGCCATGTCGGGAATGAACATCGGCACGAAGAACGGAGAAACGCGGTGCGGCCCCTTGGTCAGGAAGACCGAGCACTGCTCCTCGAAGGTCGCCATGCCGCCGATGCCGCTGCCGATGATCACGCCGCTGCACTCGGGGCTGGGAAATCCCCCGCCGAAGCCGGCGCTCTCGATCGCTTCCTTCGCGGCGGCGATGGCGTAATGGCAGAAGGGGTCCATCCGCTTGGCTTCCTTCCGGTCCATGACCGAAAGCGGATCGAACCCTTTCACCTCGCAGGCGAACTTGGTATCGAATGCAGCGGCGTCGAAGTGCTGAATCGGGCCCGCGCCCGATGTCCCGGCCACGAGTGCGTTCCAGCTGTCTTCGACGTTGTTGCCGACGGGAGTCACCAGCCCGAGGCCGGTGACGACGACCCGGCGTTTCACTACTTGCTCGCCATCCGGCTGTGCAGGTAGTTGAGCGCATCGCCAACGGTGCGCAGCTTCTCGGCCTCTTCATCGGGGATGTCGAGGTCGAATTCCTTCTCGAACGCCATCACCAGCTCGACCGTGTCGAGCGAGTCGGCGCCCAGGTCTTCCATGAAGCTCGCCTCGTTGGTGAGCTTCTCCTTTTCGACCCCGAGTTCCTCGGCGATGATGTTCTTCACCTTCGTGTCGAGTTCCGCCATGTCCGCCATGTCAGGCATCCCTTGTATGGGTGAAAAAAACTGGAATCTGGATTCTGGAATCTGGACGATCGGGCGCCCCAGGGCGTCCAGACTCCAGATTCCAGATTCCGTCTTTAGGACATCACCATTCCGCCATCCACGACCAATACCTGCCCTGTAATGTATCCGGAAGCGTCCGACGCGAGGAAGAGCACCGCCTGCGCGATGTCCTCGGGCTTGCCCAGCCGCTCCATGGGGATCTGCTTCGACAGCGCGTCCCGCTGCTCCGCCGTCAGGGCCGCGGTCATGTCGGTTTCGATGAATCCGGGGGCCACCGCGTTGACGGTGATGCCCCGCGAGGCCAGCTCGCGCGCCATCGACTTGGTCAGGCCGATGAGGCCCGCCTTGGACGCGGCGTAGTTCGCCTGCCCCTTGTTGCCGATCAGCCCCACCACGCTGGAGATGTTGATGATCCGCCCCCAGCGCTTCTTCATCATGCCGCGCGAGGCGGCGCGGATGGTGCGGAAGGCGCCCTTGAGGTTGGCCTCGAGCACCAAGTCCCAGTCGCCGTCGGTGAGCCGGAGAAACACGTTGTCCTTCGTGACGCCGGCGTTGTTGACCAGGATGTCGATTGGTCCCAGCGACTTCTCGATCGCGGCGACGGCCGCGTCGACGGCGTCGGCCTTCGTCACGTCGCAGGCAAAGCCCTGGGCGCCGTGGCCGATCGCGCCCGCGGCCTCTTCCGCCCTGGCCTGGACGCGGCCGATGACGGCGACCTTCGCGCCCGCCGCGGCCAGGGCCTCGGCGATGGCGCGGCCGATGCCGCGCGTGCTGCCCGTCACCATGGCGACCTTGCCAGTGACGCTGAGGCTCACGCGGCCTCCAGGAAAGTCCGGACGTCGGCGGCGGTGCCGAGGTTGGTGTAGGTCATGCCGGGCGCGATCTTCTTCGCCAGACCGGTGAGGACGGTGCCGGGGCCGATCTCGACGAACTGCGCCGCGCCGCCACAGAGCCGCGCCAGCTCCTGCACGCAGTCGATCCACCGCACCGGGCTGACCAGCTGCGCGATGAGCTGCGCCTTCGCCGTCGCCACGTCCCGCACCGGCTCGGCCGATGCATTGGCGACGACGGGGAACGACGGCTCGCGCATCGGCGCGGCACCGACCGCCATCTTCAGCCCTTCCTGGGCCGGCGCCATCAGCGGCGAATGGAAGGCACCGCTCACCTTCAGGCCGATGACGCGTTTGGCGCCGGCGGCCTTCAGCATCTCGCCGGCGCGCGCGACGGCCTCGGGCTCGCCCGAGATGACGGTCTGCGACGGCTCGTTGAGGTTCGCGGCGACGACCACCCCGCCCTGCGTGCTCGCCTCCGCGCAAATCTGCGCGACCTTCGACGCGTCGAAGCCCAGCACCGCGGCCATCGTCCCCGGCCGCGCGGTGCCCGCCTCGTGCATCAGCTCGCCGCGGCGCCTGACGAGCTGTGCCGCGTCTGTCGCCGCCAGCGCATCGGCCGTGACCCAGGCGCTGTACTCGCCGAGCGAGTGCCCGGCCGCGGCGGCGACGTTCGAGCAGATCCGCTCGCCGACCACTGACCACACGGCGGCGGAATGGGCGAGGATGGCGGGCTGGGCGTGGTCGGTGCGGGTGAGCAGCTCGTCGGGGCCTTCCCACATCACCCGCGACAGCGAAAACCCGAGCGCGTCGTCGATCGCGGCGAAGGTGGCCTTCGCCTCGGGAAAGGCGTCGGCGAGATCCTTCCCCATTCCGACCTTCTGCGCTCCCTGGCCCGGACAGAGGACCGCAACGTTCACCACTTCAGAACCATCGAGCCCCAGGTGAAGCCGGCGCCGAACACCACCAGCAGGACCGTCATCCCGGGCTTCAGGCGCCCCGACTTGCGCGCCTCGTCGAGCGCGAGCGGAATCGACGCCGACGAGGTGTTGCCGTAGCGGTCCACGTTCACCATCACCCGCTCCATCGGGATGTTGGCGTGGCTGGCCGTCGCCTCGATGATGCGCAGGTTGGCCTGGTGCGGCACCAGCAGGTCCACCTGGTCGCCGGTGATGCCGGCGCGCTCCAGCGCCTTGCTCGCCGCGTCGGCCATCGAGCGCACCGCGTTCTTGAAGACTTCGCGACCGGCCATCTTGATGTAGTACGAGCGGTCCGCGAGCATCGCCTCGCTCGGCGGGTGCACCGAGCCGCCGCCGGGACGCCACAGCAGCTCGGCCAGGGTGCCGTCGCTCTTGAGGTAGCTCGACACGATGCCGCTCGCGCCGTCGCTCCTGGTCAGCACTGCCGCGCCCGCGGCGTCGCCGAAGAGCACGGCGGTCGAGCGGTCATTCCAGTCCATGATGCTGGTGAGCTTTTCGGCGCCGAGGACGAGCACCCGCTCGGCCCCGCCGCTCGCGATCAGCGACTCGCCCACGACCAGCCCGTACACCCAGCCGGAGCAGGCCGCCTGGATGTCGAAGGCGCGCGCGTTGGTCGCGCCGATGAGCGCCTGGAGGTCGCACGCGACCGACGGCAGCAGCCGGTCGGGCGTGGCGGTGGCGAGGATGATGGTGTCGATGTCGGTTGCGGCGAGGCCCGCTTCGGCCAGGGCGCGCTTCGATGCCTCGGCCGACATCATCGCGGTCGTCTCGTCGGGCCCCGCGACGTGGCGCTCCCGGATGCCGGTGCGCTCGCGAATCCAGGTGTCCGACGTTTCGAGGCCCCGGGCCTCGAACTCCGCATTGGTGATGACGCGCTCGGGCGAATACACGCCCAGGCCCGCGAAGCCGACCCGCGGCGCGATCACTTTGCGGCGCGCTCGGCGGTGGCTCCGAATTCCCGGGCCATGTGCTCGGCCAGGCCGTGGCGCACGCCGTCCACGGCGACGCGGATGGCGGCGCAGAACGCCTCGGGCGAGCTCTTGCCGTGACAGATGATGGAGACGCCCTGCACGCCCAGCAGCGGCGCGCCGCCGTAGCGGGCGTAGTCGAGGATGTGCCAGATGCGCTTGAAGCCTTCGCCGCCGGCGATCTCGCTGCCCAGTTCGCGATCCACCAGCTTGTGGAAGAGCCTGGCCACCGACTCGTAGAACTTCAGTACCACGTTGCCGACAAAGCCGTCGCAGACGACCACGTCGAACTCGCCCTTCTCGCAGCGCCCGCGCAGGATGTCGCGCCCCTCGATGTTCCCGACGAACTCGATGTTGCTCTCGCTGAGGAGGCGGTAGGCTTCCTTCGCCGCCGCGTTTCCCTTCTCCGCTTCTTCGCCGATGTTCAGAAGGCCGACGGCGGGGTTGTCCTTGCCGAAGACGTCGCGCGCGTACTGCACGCCGAGCCGCGCGAAGCCGAGCAGCTCTTCGGCCGAGCAGTCGACGTTGGCGCCGGCATCGAGGACCAGGACCGACTTGTTGTACGTGGGGAACGGCGCCCCGATGGCGGGCCGCTCGAAGCCCGGATAGAGCCGCAGGATGAGCGTCGAGGCCGCCATCACGGCACCGGTGTTCCCGGCCGAGATGAAGGCGTCGGATTGGCCCTTCTTCTGGAGCGTGAGGCCGACGGCGATCGAGGACGCCTTCTTGCTCCGGATCGCGGCAAGGGGCTTTTCCCCCATGCCGATGACTTCGGGCGCCTCGACGATCAGGAGCCGGTCGCTGCGCGGGACGTTCTGCTTCGCCAGCTCGGCCTCCACCGCCGCCGTCTGGCCCACCAGCTGGATCACGACGTCGGCCGGCA
>JAYTEN010000036.1:0-7426 GCA_043735145.1 Gemmatimonadota bacterium
GTGCCGCTGCGCACCGCGCTGAAGTGGACGCGGGTCATCATCGCGACGGTCACCGGCGTCGACGTGCCGGGCCGCGCGGTGACGGTGCGCGCCGCCGACGGCGACCCGCGTATCCTCCCCTTCGACCAGCTCGTGTTCGCGTTAGGCAGCACCACCCGCATGCCCGCCGCCGTCCCCGGACTCACCGAACGGGCGATGGGCTTCAAGACGCTGGCCGAGGCGATCCAGCTCCGCAACCGCCTGCTTGCCAACCTCGAGATCGCCGACGCCACCCTGGACGACGCGCTGCGGCGCCGGCTGCTCACTTTTGTCTTCGTGGGCGGCGGGTACGCGGGCACCGAGACGGCCGCCGAGCTGCACGCGACGGCGATGGATGCGCTGCGATACTATCCGCGGCTCACCCCGGCGATGCTGCGCTTCGTGATCCTGGAGGCCGCGCCCACGATCCTGCGCGACCTGGGCGAGGACTTCGCGACCCGGGTGCAGCGCGGCCTGGTGCGCAAGGGCATCGAGATCCGCACCGGCACCACCCTCCAGGAAGTCCGCGCCGATGCGGTGCTGCTGGCCGGCGGCGAGCCGATCCCGACCGAAACCGTGGTCTGGACGGCGGGCATCGCGGCCAACCCGCTGACCGAGCGACTGCCCGGCGCGCGCGACCCGCGCGGTCGGATCATCACCTCGCCCGTCATGCAGCTGCCCGGCGTCGAGTACGTCTGGGCCCTGGGCGACAGCGCGGCGGTCCCGGACGCGAAGACCGGCGGACAGAGCGCCCCGCCCACCGCACAGCACGTGCTGCGGCAGGCGCGCACGTTGGCGCACAACATCGCGCAGGCGCTCGAGGGCGGACGCCTGGTCGCATTCTCCCACGGGAACCTCGGCATGCTCGCCGGCCTCGGCCACCACGACGGCGCGGGCCGGCTGCTCGGCGTACCGGTGCGCGGCTTCCTGGCCTGGTGGATTGTCCGCACCTATCACCTGCTCCAGCTGCCGACCATGTCGCGCAAGATTCGCGTGGTGCTCGACTGGACCGTCGCGCTCTTTTTCCGGCGCGATATCGCCGCACTGGGAAGCCTCCAGATCCCGGCCAGCGGAGCCCCCGCCGCCCGCCTCGCGGCCCCCGCCTCCGGACTGAAGGGGGGCACCGGTGCCTGACACTCCGCGTCCTCCCGCGGCGTCCATTCCCACGGCGGAGCGGCGCGACGCCGTCGTGGACCGGCTGTCGCAGGCCTTCTCGAGCGGCCGCATCGAGATGGAGGACTTCGAGCTGCGCACCGAGGCGGTGATGCGCGCGAAGACGGTGGCGGAGCTGGACGCCACGCTGGACGGGCTTGGCCTCGCCGCCAGCGCGCTCGCAACATCCAATCCGCAGGAATTTTCGATCGACCACGCGCGCCGCCGGGCATCGCGCTTCACCTTCGTGGTGATGGGCGGCGTGGACCGGAAGGGCGCCTGGGCTCCGGCGCGGCGACACGTGGCGATGGCGTGGATGGGCGGCGCGTTTCTCGATTTCCGCGAGGCGGCGTTGCGCCCCGGCGTGACCGACGTCTACTGCGTCGCCAAGTGGGGCGGCATCGAGATCGCGGTCCCGCCGGGACTTGATGTCGAGGTGAGCGGCTTCGCGATCATGGGCGGGCTCGAGCGAGTGTCGCAGGAAAGCGGGTCCACCGACCCGCGCCGCCCGCGGCTGCACATTCACGCGCTGGCAGTCATGGGGGCGATCGAGGTGAAGGTCCTGAAGCCTGGTGTAAAGTGGGACGACGAGGAGGAAACGGAAGAGACCGGGGGAGGTAACGAAGGTGACGAAGGGTCGAGGGGATTGAGGGAGGGTTAGGAGGGTTAGGAGGGGACAGGGTGAGGAGGTGAGCAGCATCGACGGGCCCTAATTCCCTTCCTTCCCTCCGTCCCCTCCCTCAATCTCCTCGACCCTTCGTCACCTTTGTCACCTTCGTCACCTTCGTCACCTTCGTCATCTCAGCTTTTCAGCGAGAAACCCCGCCCCCGCGCGATACGCCCTCACCCAGTTCACGTGGCGCAGAAAGCTGTGCACGTCGTCGGGAAAGACGATCTCCTCGACCTTCACGCCCATCCGCCGCAGCCGCACGGCCAGGTCCACCGTCTGCGCGAACTGCACGTTCCGGTCATCGTCGCCCTGCACCAGCAGCACCGGCGAGCGCCAGCGCTGCACGTCGCCGATCGGCGAGGCGCGGCGCATGCCGGCGATCGCAGAATCGCTGACGCCGAATCGGCGCGTGGCCTCGTTTTCTTCGGCGTAGTCGTGCACCCCGTGCAGGTCGAATCCCGCGGCGAAGAGATCGGAGTTGCGCGCCAACCCCAGCGCCGTGAGATAGCCCCCGTACGATCCGCCCCACAGGCCGATGCGCGTGGTATCCACGTCGGAGCGGGCGTGGAGCCACGTCAGCGCCGCCATCACGTCCTCGTACTCCGAGGCGCCGAAGCGGCCGCGCCGGGGCGCTTCGCGGAAGGCGCGGCCGTAACCGATGCCGCCGCGGTAGTTCACCGAGACGACGACGAAGCCCCGGCTCGCCATGAACTGATTGAAGGCATACGCGCGGCTGTAGTAGCCCCGGTCGTGCCAGCCCAGGAGCATTTGCCGCTGCGGTCCACCGTGAAGGAAGATCAGTGCGGGGTGCCGCTCACCGGTGCCGTTCTCCGCCACGAAGACCTGCAGGTGGATGTCCATCGAATCCGCGGTGCGCACCACGGCCTGGACGGGCTCGACCAGCTGCGAGGACGGGAACGAGTCGAGGACGGGCCATCCCTCGAGCACCGCGACCGGCGGTCCCGCGAGGGCCGGCGCCGCGGGCTGCCGCGCGTCGCTGCGCACGATCGCGACGAGGCTGTCGGCCAGGGGCTGGGGATGCCACTCGAGGCCGGAACCCGAGGTGATGTCGCGGGGCGGACCGCCCACCACGTCCACGACCTGCACGTGACGCCGGTCGAGGTCGCCGCAATTCGAGGTGTACAGCGCTGACTGGCGGTCGGCCGTCAGGATGACGTCGTAGATCTCGCACCCGGCCGGCGTGAGGCGCGTCGTCTCGCCGCCGTCGGCGCTCATCGCATAGAGGCCCACCCACCCGGTCTGCTCCGAGGCAAACACCAGCCGGTTGCCGGCGGCCCACTGCAACGTCCACGCGCCGGCGTCGAAGAACCCGCCGTCGGCATTGTTGGGCGAGCGCCAGAGCTCGCGCGACTCCAGCGTTCGGACATCGGCAATCCGTATCGCGAACGGCGCGTAGTCGGCGGCCTGCACCGGAGGGAGGGGCAGACCGGTGCCGTACGGCAGACCCTGGCGGCGGATGAAGGCGAGCTGACGCCCGTCGGTGGACCACCGCGGGACGTCGTCGCGGAAGGTGCCGGGCGAGACCCACACGACCGAGCGCGCCGCGAAGTCGTAGATGCCAATGAAGGCGTGATCGCCCCGGCGGCTTACGAAGGCCAGCTGGCGCGCATCAGGTGAAAAGACGGGCGCATCGATCGCCCCGCGTTCCTGGAGCAGAATCTGCGGCGCCGCGGCGCGGGCGAGCGGCGCGGTCCGCAGGGTGTCGCGCAGGATCCAGACCACGCGGTCGCCGCGCGGCGACGGCACGGGATTGAAGCCGGCGCCGATCCGCCTCGGCGCCGCGCCCCGGAGCGCGGCCAGCCAGATCGCCTGCTCGGTTCCGCGCGGATCGGATGTGGGATTGACGGGGTCGTGCTCGTCGTGATTCCCGCCGGGCTCGCCGCCGCGCACCACCAGGAGCGCGCGCGAGTCGGCGGTCCACATCAGCTCGGACAGGTCCTGCCCGTCGTCCGCCATCCAGCGCGTCAGGCGACGCGCGTGCCAGCCCGGCATCTCGGCGACCCAGATGTTGCGGCGCCCCTGCTCGTACCCGATCCACGCCACCGCCCGGCCATTCGGCGCGGCGATGAGGTCGGATGGAAAGGGGGCGCTGAGGATGCCGGAGAGACTGAAGGTTTCGGGTGCGGTTTCGGAGCGCTGCTGGGCGTGCGACAGGGGGACGGGGGGACAGAGGGACAGGACCGCCATCGCGACGAACAACCGCGTGGTGCCTCCTGTCCCCCAATCCCCCTGTCCCACCATCCCGCGCATCTACGCGTCCATGTTCTTGAGGAAGCTCATGTCGTGCCCCTTGACCTTCAGCTGGGCCTCGAACGCCGACTTGTCCACCGACTTCATCCACGCTTCCCGGGGCTCGACCAGCTTCTTCTCGACGACCTCCATCAGGGCGTCGTTCATCAGCACCATGCCGGCCTTCTTGTTGGTCTGCATCATCGAGGGAATCTGGAAGGTCTTCCCCTCGCGGATCAGGTTGGCGATCGCCGGGACCGTGATGAGGATCTCGCGCACCGCGATGCGCCCGCCACCGATCTTCTTGCACAGCACCTGGGCCACCACGCCCTTGAGCGATTCGCTCAGCATGACGCGGATCTGGCTCTGCCGGTCGGCCGGGAACTGGTCGATGATGCGGTCGATGGTGGACGCCGCCGTGGTGGTGTGCAGCGTGCCGAAGACCAGGTGCCCCGTCTCGGCCGTCTCGATGGCGATGGCGACCGTCTCCAGGTCGCGCATCTCGCCCACCAGCACGATGTCCGGGTCTTCGCGCAGGGCCGCGCGCAGGGCGCGCTTGAAGCCTTCGGTGTGCAGGTGCACCTGGCGCTGCGTGATGATGCAGTTCTTGTTGGGATGCACGAACTCGATCGGGTCCTCGATCGTGATCAGGTGGTCGGTGCGCTTGCGGTTGATCAGGTCCACCATCGCCGCCAGCGTCGTCGACTTGCCGGAGCCCGTCGGCCCGGTCACCACCACGAGCCCCTTGGTGAGGAAGCACAGCTTCTGCACGTCCTCGGAGACATTCAGCTCTTCCACCGTGAGGATCTTGGTCGGAATCACGCGAAACACCGCGCCCGGGCCCTTCCGGTCGCGCAGGACGTTGCAGCGGAAGCGTGCCAGATCGAGGATCTCGTAGGCGAAGTCCGAGTCGTTGTCGGAGGCGTATTCCTTCCGGTTGCGCTCCGGCATGATCGACTGGATCAGCGCCGTCAACTCGTCCACGGTGAGCGGCTCATATCCTTCGAGCCGAATCATCTCGCCCGACTTCCTGATGATGGGTGGCTCGCCGACGCGCAGGTGGAGGTCGGACGAGCCCGAGCTGACGAGCTTGCGGAGCATCTCCTGGATGCGTTCTTCGGCCGCATTGGTCGCCTCGGCCTGGACGCGCGTCTGGGGCCGCGGGGCCTGCTCCATGACATTCGTGTCGGCCCCCATTTTCGCTTCCATCGGCATCGACATCGCGGCCGACGATCGCCGCGGGCGCGCGGGCGCCAGCGTCACGGTGACACCGTCGCCGGCGTGAAGGATCTCGACGTCGATGCGCTTGCCGTCGGCGAGGTACCCGAAGGCCATGCGCGATTCCGCGTCGAGATGGTCGCGCATGCCTTCGGGGGCGATCTCGCGCACCAGCGCCATGATCTGTTTCTTGGACAGCGGCTCGCGGGTCACCGGCTTGTCGGTGCCGCCCACTTCCATGGCCGCGCTCGCGCCGCTCTGGAGCCGCAGCTGCGTCGCCGACTGGTCGAACATCGCCTGGATGAACTTATCGAGCACCGCCATCAGGTTTCGCTCCCCGGAGTCTGACCCGCCGCCTTCTCGGCCGCCGCCGCCGCCTTCTCGGCCGCCGCCGTCGCCTTGCCGGCCGCCATCGTCTTCTCCGCCTCGCCCCGCTGGCGCAGGTCGGCGGCGATTGCCGCCTTCATCATCCGCTCGATCAGCTGCTTGAATCCGACCATCCCGTCGCGCATGATCCGGCTGCGCTGCACCTGGCTGCCGCGCCCGCAGAGAATGGAGAGCGTCCCCGCGGCGTCGGCCAGGGGGCCCAGGTTCTTCTGCATCGCCTGCTGGCGGAACTGGCTCAGGTGGCGGATGATAATCACCACCATCCCGTCGGCCGCCTTGGTCTTGCAGGCGGCGTATTCCTCGACCTTGCGCGTCAGCGTGGCGCACTGCAACAGCATGTTTTCCATGAACACGACTTCTTCCTGGACCTTCGCCGACAGCTTGACGCCAGCCATCTACCGCCTCATTCCCTCAACGTCCATGAACCAGCGCTTCGGTGAGCACGCGTCCCTGCACCGCGGCATCGGCCGCCACCCCCAGGACTCTAGCCAGTGTGGGCGCGATGTCTACCGTGCTCGCGCGACGCGCGATGCGCCGGTGGCGAAACGGCCGGCCCCAGAAGGCCAGCGTGACGCTCGACCCTTCGTCCGAAAGCTGTCCGTGGCGGGCGTTGCCGCGGCCCGGCCCGAACACCACATGTTCCCGCGGCGTGATCAGCACCACGGCGTCGAGCTCCGGCGGCAGCATGTGGATCCACCGGCGCGCGATCCGGTCGCGCGCGGTATCGGCGTGCGCGATGGTGCGCCAGGTATCCACCCGGAGCACCCCCGGCATGCGGGCGAGATCGGCGCGGAGGGCGTCCGCAAGAGAGTCGGCATCCACGCCCCGGCCGGCGAGCGCCGCGCGGTTGAGCGTGACCAGACCGTACTCACGGTAGCCGAAGGGAGCGAAGCCCGGGTCCATGACCCGCGCCCTGACGGCCGCCCGATAGCGATCGAGTACCGTGTCGACGTTGATGTAGCCCGCGACGGTATCGCCATGGGCCTGGCGCCACTCCGGGAATGACGCCACCCCGTGATCGGCGGTGAGCACCACGACCACGCGCCCGGCGCCCCGTAGCGCCGTCAGGGAATCGAGAAACACCCCGAGCCAGCGGTCGACGCGCAGCACCTGGTCGTGCAACTCGCGCGAATCGGGACCCCAGCCGTGGCCGACGCGATCCGTCGCGGAGAGGCCGACATGCAGAAAGTCCGGCCCGCCCCGGGCGCCCAGGTGCAGCTCCTCCACGCCGCGCAGCGCCATGGCGAGGGTGAGGGAATCCATCCAGGGGTAGTCGATGAAGGCGCGTGCCGCACCAGCCGAATCGGCGGGCATGCGGTGCGGGAAGACGATGTCGCGCCGGTTGTTTTCGTAAGGCATTGAGTCGGGCTCGGGGTACTGCGACGAATCGAGCAGGAGCTCCCACACCCGGCCCGGCGCCCGGGCCACGACGGCAGCGCGGTTGAATGCGCGCACCCACGCGGGCAGCGTATCGGCGTACCAGCGGCTGGTCGTGAACTGGCCCTGCGCATACCAGAGGACGACCGCGTCGTGCGTGCGCCCCACCGGCAGGATCGCCGAGCGATCCTTGCGCGAAACGGAGAAGGCGCGAGCGCCCGGCCAGCGCGATCGCATCCAGTCGATCAGCGTGGTCCCGCGAAAGCGCGCGGGGGAAGCGCCCGAATCAGCCACCTCGAGCAGCGGCATCATCGAGTCGCGAACACCCTCCCCGTTGCGGAGGATGCCGGTAGA
>JAYTEN010000037.1:0-1633 GCA_043735145.1 Gemmatimonadota bacterium
CGCTCATCGGCTCGCCGTCCACCGTGACGTGCTTTTCCACGAGGTGCCAGCCGCGCGGCCGGACGAAGAGCACCGCGGTGCGCTCGGCCAGCTGGTACGCCTTGCCCTCGGGAGACCGGTAGCTGATGGTGCGGCGCACGGCGTCGCGCAGGTTGGCCTGGCCGTCGAGATTATTGGCCCAGGTGGGCGCGTTGGCGTCCTCGAAATCCGCCATGAAGACGTTGGCGCCGGAGTTCAGCGCGTTGATCACCATCTTCCGGTCGACCGGGCCGGTGATTTCGACCCGGCGGTCGAGCAGGTCGGCGGGGATCGGCGCGACGGTCCAGTCGCGCTCCCGCACGTCCTGCGTCACCGACAGGAAGCCCGGCTGGCCGCCGGCGTCGACCTCCTCCTGGCGGCGCGCCCGCGCGGCCAGCAGATCAAGCCGGCGCGGCTCGAAGGCCCGGTGCAGGCCGGCGAGAAATTCGAGGGCGTCGCCCGTCATGATGCCGGTGTGCGGGCCCGACACCGGGCCGCGGACTTCCACCCCGTTGCTGCGCGTTGCGGTCAAGCCGGCTCCATGGGAATCAGCCCCTGCCGTTTGGCAAGAAACGTACCTACCGATAGCTCATCGCGGGCAATCCGACCTGCTTCCGCAGGAGGGCGAGCTGCCCGATATGGTAGCTGTCGTGCTGCATCAGGAAAGCCAGCACACCGAGCAGGCTCTTGTTATCGATCTGCAATTTGGTATTGGTATCGTGGTCCAGGGCGGCGGCGTCCAGCGTCGCCATCCGGGCCCGGATCTCGCCGGTGACGCTCTTCCATTCCTCGCGTATCTCCTCGAGCGAGGGGAGGCCGTGCATTTCCGCGATGCTGCGCCGGCCCTTCACCAGGGGCGCAAACCGGTTGTCGAGCTCGAGGCCGCAGAAGGTGGCGATGTGGTGCCGTGTGTCGACCAGGTGGAGCGCGATGAACGAGGCGCTGTTCACGTCCTCCGATGCCCGCCACGACGCCTGGTCATCGTTCATCCCCTCGAGGCAGTTCAGGAAGATGCGGCTGTTGAGCTTGAAGATGTCGTACAGCGGGGCGAGTCGGGCGTCCACGGTGTCTCCGGTTGCAGGCGATATAGAGGGAACGGCACCTAAGCATATAGATTGACCCGACCAAATCGGGAGTCCCAATGCCTGTTGAAGCCGCCTTCCTCGAAGGCGTTGAGTTGTTCCGGGCCCTCGACGACGAGGACCGCCGCAACCTGGCCGGGTCGATGGACCTCAGGCTGGCCGCCAAGGACGACATCCTGTTCCACCAGGGTGACGCCGGCGATTCGCTCTTCGTGGTGCATACCGGCATGGTCGAGCTGTTCGTGAAAGACCACGCGGGGCAGGAAATTTCCCTGCACCACGTCGGTCCCCGCGACGCCTTCGGCGAGCTCTCGCTCCTCGACGGCCGCCCCCGGACGGCGACGGCGCGGGTCGCGGAGGACGCCGAGCTGATGATACTCGGCCGCACCGAACTCCTCGCCCTGGTACGCAAGACGCCCGACATGGCGCTCGACATTCTCTCCCACATGAGCCAGGAGACCCGCCGCGCCGACGAGCTGCTGCGCTCGCGGGTCTCGCGCAACGTGAACCTCGAGGTGGAGGAGAAACTCACT
>JAYTEN010000038.1:0-7824 GCA_043735145.1 Gemmatimonadota bacterium
TCAGGTACTTCACCATCAGCGCCGGGTACTCCGGCTCCGCGTTGAGGCCGGTGCCGACCGCGGTGCCGCCGATGCCCATGTCACGCAGGTCATCGGCCGCCTGGCCAATGCGCCGGCGGGCGCGCGCGATGGTGTGTCCATAGGCGCCGAACTCCTGGCCCAGCCGGATCGGCGTGGCGTCCTGAAGATGGGTGCGGCCCGACTTGAGGATCCCGGCAAATTGGGCGGCCTTGGCGAGCAGCGCCTGTTCGAGCGCAGCCAGCGACCCGTCGAGCCCCACGAGCCGCGAGAGCGCGCCGATACGGATGCACGTGGGGATCACGTCGTTGGTGCTCTGCGCCATGTTCACGTGATCGTTGGGATGCACCGGCGTATAGGTGCCGCGCGTCCCGCCGAGGATTTCGTTGGCGCGGTTGGCCAGCACCTCGTTGCAATTCATATTGTGCGAGGTGCCGGCGCCGGCCTGGTACGGATCGACGACGAACTGGTCCCGATGCTGTCCGGCGAGGACTTCGTCGGCCGCGGCAATGATGGCGTCGGCGAGCTTCGCGTCGAGCCGGCCGGTTTCCTTGTGGGTCTGGGCGGCGGACTTCTTGATCCACACGACGGCGTCCACGAAGGCCGGCAGCGGCGACTGGCCCGAGATGGGAAAATTCAGCCGGGCGCGCTGGGTCTGCACGCCGTAGAGTGCCGACTGCGGCACCGGCAGCTCGCCGAGCGGGTCCGTTTCGATCCGCATGTCGGTCATCGCGTCATTCCGTTTCACGAGAGGTGCGTCAGTGGAAATCCAGGAATCGCCCATCGAGATGTTCCTTCCGCGCCTGGCGGAGCGCGCGCGGTTCGGGCCGGAAAAGATGCAGAAACTCGACTGCGTCGCGACGGGCCGCCTACGGCTCGGCCTGAACTGCTTCGAGCCGGGCCAGGACCAGAAGATCCACGCGCACGCCGGCTCGGACAAATTCTACATGGTGTTGAGCGGGCGGGCCAAGGTCGTGGTCGGGAGCGAGGCGCGCGACGTCGGCGCCGGCGACCTCGTCTTCGCTCCAGCCGGCATGGTGCACGGCGTCGAGACAGCCTATGAGCGGACGGTGATGCTGGTTGGCATTACGGCGCTGTAGGGATCTACCGCAACCGGCGCGCCCTCAGCGTGTCCGCCCAGGCGGCGCTATGCGCCAGCCCTGGCGGTACGGCGGTACGGCGGAAGGGCGGTACGCAACAACCCCCGCCAGTCCGATCGTCGCAGCGGCAACAATGGTTCTCAGCCGCGGCATCACGTACCGCCTTACCGCCGTACCGCCTTGCCGCCGTACCGCCGTTCAATCACTACAATCACCAAGTGGATAGACAAACCCGCAGTTCGCACAGGGATTCTTGCACCCCCACGGCTTGGTCCGCACCTCCGCGCCGCAGCGCAGGCAGGCGTTGATGCCGGGGACCAGCTTCACGAAGGGATTCGACCGCTTCTCTTCCCCGATCGTCGTCTCCGGCCCGTGCCCCGACAGCACGCGGGTCTCGTCAGGCAGCAGATAGAGCTTCGAGCGGATGCTTTCGAGGAGCGTCCTGGTGTCGCCACCCGGCAGGTCGGTGCGGCCCACGCTCCCCGCGAAGAGCACGTCGCCCGACAGCGCGAGCCCGTGCCCGACAAAGCTCACGCTCCCCGGCGAATGACCTGGCGTATGGATGACGTCGAAGCGGCAGCCGCCGACGCTCAGCGTCTGCCCCTCGGCCAGCTCGCCGTCGGGCGGCGGCGGCGGCTCGATGCGCAGGCCGAAGATCATCCCCTGCACTTCGGCATTGTCGTAGAGGGGACGGTCCTTCGGATGGAGCAGCACCGGCACGCCGGTCGCGGCCTTCACGGCGGCGAGCCCGGCGAGGTGATCGATGTGGGCGTGGGTCAGCCAGATCTCGCGCAGCGTCCAGCGTTCGGCGGCGAGGCGCGGCAACAGCGCCATCGCCTCCTCGCCCGGATCGATCATGATCGCGTCGCGGGTTTCCGGATCGGCGAGGAGATAGCAGTTCTCGACGAACGTCCCGTTGGCGAAGGCGACGATCTCAGGCGCCGGCAACCGAAGCGCTCTTCAGGTCGCCGATGTACTTGGATGCCGCGATCGCCGCGGTCGTGGCGTCGCCCACCGCCGTGGTGACCTGGCGCGTGAGCTGCGCGCGCACGTCACCGGCCGCGAAGAGACCCTTGATCGTGGTCATCATGCGATCGTCGGTGACCGCATAGCCGCCCGCGTCGTGCTGGAAGTGGCCCTTGATGATGCCGGTGTTGGGCTTGAAGCCGATGAAGACGAAGATGCCGCCGACCTTCAGCCGGCGCTTCTCGCCCGTGTTCGCGTGGCGCAGCTCGAGGTGGCGCACCGCGCCCGCGTCGCCCTCGACGCGGTCCACGATGGTATCCCAGATGACTTCGATCTTCGGGTTGTCGAAGACCTTTTTCTGGACGATGGGGGAGGCCCGGAACTCGTGCCGCCGGTGGATGAGATAGACCTTCGACGCGTAGCGGGTGAGGAAATCGGCCTCCTCGCACGCGGCATCGCCGCCGCCCACCACCGCCAGGATCTCGCCGCGAAAGAAGTGGCCGTCGCAGACCGCGCAATACGACACGCCCTTGCCCGCATATTCGACTTCGCCGGGGATGCCGAGCCTGGTGGGCGTACCGCCGGCCGTGAAGATCACCGCCGGCGATTCGTACGTCTCGCCGCTCTCGGCGGTGACGTTGAACCACCCGTCGTCGCGCTTCTCCACCGTCAGCACCGTGTCGGTGATCATCTCGGCGCCGAACTTGAGGGCATGCGCCGCCATCTTGTCGGCGAGCTCGTGGCCCTTCACCGACTCGAAGCCGATGTAGTCCTCGATCAGCTCGGTATTGAGCAGCTCGCCGCCCGGGGCGCCGCGCTCGATGAGCGCCGTCCGGAGCATCGAGCGGCCGCCGTACAGCGCCGCGCACATGCCGGCGGGGCCGGCTCCGATGACGATGACGTCGAAGGATTTCATGGACTCAATCTAACGTTTGCGGTCTGCATTCGGTTCCGTGAATCGTGAGTCGTGAGTCGTGCGTCGGGCGTCGGGCGTCGTCACCGTACCCGGCGGCCTCCGTCGACCACCAGCGTCTCGCCGGTCACGTAATCGCTCTCGAGCAGGTAGACCACGGCGTTCGCGACATCCTCGGCGCTGCCCAGCCGCTTGAGCGGCGTGGTCTGCGCGAACTTCGCCCGCGTCGCCTCGTCCCAGTCGTCAGGCAGCAGCACCGCGCCGGGCGCGATCGCGTTGACGCGAATCCGGGGCGCGAACGCCTTGGCCATCAGCTCGGTCATGACGACGATGCCGGCCTTGCTGATGCAGTGCACCGCGTAGCTGGTCCAGCGCTCGAAGGCCGCGAGGTCGGCGATGTTGACGATCGCCCCGCCCGCGGGCATGGCGGCCGCGGCGCCCTGGGCGACGAAGAACGGCCCGCGCAGGTTGAGGTTCATGGCGCGATCCCAGTCCGCCGGCGCGACGTCGGGGATCTGCTGCCGCTCCATGATCGCGGCATTGTTGACGAGAATGTCGAGCCCACCTAGCGCTTTGGCGGCGTTGGCCGCCAGCGCGCGGGCGGCATCGGCGTCACCCAGATCGGCGCCGAGCGTCACGGTGTTCACGCCCAGCGAGGCTCCGAGCCCGGCCACGGCGCGCGCGGCATCGGCCGAGTGGGCGTAGTGGACGGCGACGTGGACACCGCGCCGCATCAGCGTTTCGGCGATGCTCCGGCCGACGCGGATGCCGGCGCCCGTCACCAGCGCCCGGCGCCCCCGGAGCTCCACCCGCTAGACCTCGCCCCGCGACACCGGGAGGACGTGCCCGGTGATGCCCGCCGCGGCGTCGGACGACAGGAACAGCACGGCGTTCACGATGTCGGCGATCTCGACCCACTGCACCGGGGCCCCGCCCACCGACGCGCGGTTGTCGCCGGTGCGCACCATGCCGGGCGCGACCGCGTTGACGCGCACGCCATGGTCGCGCAGCTCGAGCGCCAGGCTGCGCGTGAGCGCGGCGACGCCGGCCTTGGCGGCCGAGTACGCGGCCATGTCGGGCTTGGCCGACAGGGCGGCGAGCGACGCGAAACTCACGATCGCGCCCGACCGCTGCGCGACCATGACCTTCGCCGCGGCGCGCGACACCAGGTACATGGTCTTCACGTTGATCGCAATCTCGCGATCGATGACATCCTCCGACGCTTCGGTCATGGGCGCGATGCCGGTGAGCCCGCCGGCCACGTTCACCAGCACGTCCACCCGCCCGAAGTTGTTGATCGCCTGCTCGATGACCCAGTGCGCCACGTCGGGCTTGGTCAGATCCCCCGCCGCCGCGCGCACTTCGCCGCGCGTCGAGAATTCCTTCGCCCGCGCGGCGACGCCGATCGCGTCCTGGTCGGAGATCACGAGCTTCGCCCCGGCGCGCAGGAACCCGTCGGCGACGGCGTGGCCGATCTGGCCCACTCGGCCGACCCCGGTCACGACGACAACCTGATCCTGGAGATTGAACGCGGTCGTCATGGACGCGGGGGAAGGGGGAAGGGGGAAGGGGTACCTGGCATCAAGCCAACCCGGAAAGAATGGCGTCCGCGGATGGCGCGCCGCGCTGGGAAAAGAGGATGTGGCCGTCCTTGCCGATGAGATACACGGTGCGCAGGATCCCCTTGCCGTCGGGCTTGAGCGCCTTGAAGGCGCGCGCGGCGTTCCGGTCGATGTCCGACACGAGCACGAAATTGAACTTGAACCCGGCGGCGTACTTCTCGTGACTGGCCACCGCGGCGGGATTCATTCCCAGCGTGATCACGTTTTTCTTTCGGTAGGCTGCCTGCTCATCGCGCACGGCGGAGAGTTGCTTGTTTCAACCGGGGGTGTTGTTGCCCGGATAGAAGAACAGCGCGACGGGACCCTTGTTCAGCAGCGCCGACAACCGCAGCCGCTGCGCGCCGGTGGCGTCGAGCTCGAAGTCGGGCGCCATCTCGCCCGCGGCGAGCGGTTCGTCAGCGAGCATAATTGAGCTCGGGGCTGGTCCAGTCGGGCTGGCTCTGCCGGAAGAACATCGTGATATCGGCATCGCTCAGCTCCTGCAGGGCCGCACCCCGGCTGCGCGAGCCCGTGGGCGAGAAGCGGCTGACGCGGCGATGGAGCTTGCCGTGCTCGTCGCGGCGCGCGAAGATCAGCGAGAACTCGTCGCCGTCGTACATGGTGACCCGGCCCGAGAGGGACACGGTCCAGGCCTGGCCGTCGATGGTCATGGGACGCTCGATCATGCTGTCAGCTCCTCGATCGGATATTCGACCAGCGACCGCACGCGCTCGAACCGCGACGCGAGCGACCGCAACTCCTCGATTTCACTGCCGAAAATCGGCTGCGCCGGACCCTCGGACTGCGCCCCTTCGAGAAACAAAGTGATCTCGTTGGCCGCGATCTCGTTCCGGTAGGCCCAGCAATGCCACCCGGCCGCCTCCGCCCGGGCCCGCGCCTGCCGGAGCACCCGGTCCATCTCCGGCTCGCGTCCGGCGGCCGGCTCGAAAATCAGGACCAGGAGATTCCGCTTCAGACCGCGGCCTCGGGGTACTGCTCCAGCATCTTCTTGACGTCGCCGAAGTAGCGGTCGGCGTCGGCGCCGTCGACGACGCGGTGGTCGTAGGTCATCGACAGCATCGTCATCATGCGCGGCACGATGGCGTCGACGCCGTCCACGGAAATCACGCGCGGGCGCTTCTCGATCGCGCCCACGCCCAGGATCGCGACCTGGGGCTGGTTGATGATCGGCGCGCCGATGAACGACCCGAAGACACCCGGGTTGGTGATGGTGAAGGTCCCGTGCTGCACTTCATCGGGCTTGAGTTTCTTGGCGCGGGCGCGGTCGGCGAGATCGTGCATCGTCTTCGCGACGCCGATCAGCGACAGCTCGTCGGCCTTCTTGATGACGGGGACGATGAGCCCCCAGTCCAGCGCCACCGCGATGCCGATGTTGATCTCGCCGCGGTAGATGATGTTCGTCCCCTGCACCGCCGCGTTGACCACCGGATGCTTGCGCAGGTTGTCGGCGACGGCCTTCACGATGAACGCGAGGTACGTGAGCTTCGCGCCGCGCTCCTCATACATCTTCTTGTTCTTCTCGCGCAGCTTCTGGATGGACGTCATGTCGACTTCGTAGTACGACGTGACGTGCGCCGAGGTGCGGCGCGAGAAGATCATGTGCTCGGCCGTGAGCTGCCGGATGCGGCTCATCGGCTCGACGCGGTCGCCTTCCCAGGGGGTCGCTTCCCACGCGGGATTCGAGGCGGCGGGAGCGCCCTCCGGCCACGTTGGTGGGACAGTGGGACGGGGGGATGGCGGGATAGTCCCCGCGGCCGCGGGCTTTGCCGTCCCGCTATCCCCCGGTCCCGCCGTCCCACCGGCTTCGATGAAGCCGAGGATGTCTTTCTTGGTCACGCGCCCGGCGTGGCCGCTGCCGGGAATGCCCGCGATCTCCACGTTATGCGCGGCCGCGATCTTGCGAACCAGCGGCGTCGAGAGGCGGCGCAGGCGGTCGTCGGAGGTTTCGGTGCCGTTACCCGCGGGGGATGGCGGGACCGAGGGACGGGGGGACGGGGCCGACGCCGCGGGCGCCATTGCGGGCGCGGGCGTCGCTGGAGCCGGCGCGCGATCCGGAGACGTCACTGGCGTCGGTGAAGTCGGCGCTACGGGACGAGAGGGAGCGGATGCTGGAGGAGCGGCGGCCTTTCCCGTCCCGCTATCCCCCGGTCCCGCCGTCCCACCCGCCGTCACTTCCGTCTCGATCACCGCGACGATCGTCTGCACCGGCACCGTCTGGCCTTCCTGCACCTTGATTTCGGCAAGGATGCCCGCGGCCGGCGCCGGAATCTCGGCGTCCACCTTGTCGGTGCTGATCTCGAAGATCGGCTCGTCGCGCTTCACCGCATCGCCCGCCTTCTTCAGCCACTTGGACAGCGTGCCCTCGGCGATGGATTCGCCCATCTGGGGCATGATGACGTCGATTCGAGCCATGTTCTGCTCCTCAGTAAGCGGCGAGCTTGCGCGCCACTTTGACCAGGTCATCCGTCTGCGGCAGGACGTAGTCTTCCAGCGTCGGCGCGTACGGCAGCGGGACATCCGCCGCCGTCACGCGGAGCACCGGGCCGTCGAGCCACTCGAAGGCGCTCTCGTTGATGCGCGCCGTGATCTCGCCCGCGACGCCGCCGGTGCGCGTGTCCTCGTGGGCGATCAGCACCTTGTTCGTCTTCTTCACCGTCGCGAGAATCGCTGCATCATCCATGGGTAGCAGCGTGCGCAGGTCGAGCACCTCGACGCTCAGGCCGTCT
Organism: Gemmatimonadota bacterium; assembly: GCA_043735145.1. GTDB lineage: Bacteria > Gemmatimonadota > Gemmatimonadetes > Gemmatimonadales > JACORV01 > DASXPG01. The sequence continues at coordinate 7,346 of JAYTEN010000038.1, forward strand.
TCCTTTTCGAGTGTCTCGGCCGCCTCGAGCGCCTTCCAGACCATCGCCGACCAGGTGATGATCGAGAGGTCCTTGCCTTCGTGCGCGATGCGCGCCTTCCCGATCGGCGTGAGGATCTCCTCGCCCTCGGGCAGGTCTTCCTTGATGCGCCGATAGAGATACTTGTGCTCGAAGTACAGCACCGGGTCATCGTCGCGAATCGCGGCCTTGATCAGGCCCTTGGCGTCCCGCGCCGTCGCGGGACAGACGATCTTGAGCCCCGGCGTATGCAGGAACGCGGCCTCGGGATTCTGCGAATGAAACGGCCCGCCGCGCACGTAGCCGCCGCACGGACCGCGCACCACCATCGGCGTCGGCAGGCCGGCGCGGTAGCGCGCCGTCGCGACGTAATTGGTGAGCATGTCGTAGGCGCACGAGATGAAATCGATGAACTGCATCTCGGCCACGGGCCGCAGGCCCATGTGGGCCGCGCCCGCCGC
>JAYTEN010000039.1:0-3427 GCA_043735145.1 Gemmatimonadota bacterium
GCAGATGCCCGAAGCGAATCTCGTTCAGGCCGACGTCCCCGAGGGCGCGACGATCCTCCCGAACGAGCTCGGCACCGCGCCCGGTCTCTGGATCGAGGAGAATGGCCGGCTCGCGGTGCTGCTGCCCGGCGTGCCCAAGGAACTCAGGGCGCTGATGGAAGAGCAGGTCGTGCCACGTTTGCGTGAACGGGCCGACGCGGTCGCCAAGTCGCCAAGTCGCCAAGTGACGCGATCACTGACCCTCCGCACGACGAGCATCGGCGAGTCCGCCATCGCCGACATTCTGGGCGACTACCAGCCGCGCATGGGCCAGAACGTCACGCTGGCGTTTCTGCCCTCCGTCGCGGGGACCGACCTGCGCCTCACGGCGTGGGATCTTCCCGATGCCGAAGCCGACGGCGCGCTGAAGCACGCCGGCGACTGGGTCCGTTCGAAGCTGGACCAGCGCATCTACGGGACCGGCGACGCCGACCTCGCGGAAGTCGTCCTCGACCTGCTGCAATCGCGCGGCGTGAAGCTCGCCGTCGCCGAGTCGTGCACCGGCGGCCTCCTGGGCGCGCGGCTCACCGCCATTCCCGGATCGTCGAAGGTCTTTGTCGGCGGCGTGATCGCCTACGAGAACGACGTGAAGCTCCAGTTCCTCGGCGTCTCGGCCGACGATCTTTCCCAGCACGGCGCGGTGAGCGAGCCCGTCGCGCGGCAGATGGCACGCGGCATCGCGCGGTCCACGGGCGCCGACGCGGCGATCGCGATCACCGGCATCGCCGGCCCCGACGGCGGCACCGATGACAAGCCGGTGGGTACCGTCTGGATCGCCATCGTGTGGAAGGACACTGAGCGCGCGTTCACCATCGTGCTTCCCGGCGACCGCGAGGACGTGCGCGGGCGCGCCGCGCAGTACGCGCTGGACTCCCTGCGCCGCATCGTGACGGGCGCACTCTGATGGCCGGCTGGTCCACGCCCGACATGTTTCAGGCGCCTGATGGCGCGCGTCTCGCCATCCGGCGCGAGCCGGCGCACGGCGAGGCACGCGCGACCCTCGTCTTCGTGCACGGGTGGGGCGATTACACCGGCCGCTGGTGCGACCAGGCGGCGTGGCTGGCCGATCGCGGCCTCAATGTCATCGGCATCGACCAGCGCGGCCACGGGCAGACGCCCGGCACGCGCGGCCACGTGGATCGCTTCGCGCAGTACCTCTCCGACCTGGCCGCCGTGCGCAAGCTCGCCGCGGCCGAGTACCCCGGTCCGCAGCTGCTGATGGGCCACTCGTTCGGCGGCTTCATCGTGCTGCGCTACCTGGAAACGGCGCCGCAGCGCCTCGCCGGGGCGATCGCCCTGACGCCGTACGTGGACCTCTACGCGCCGCCGGCACGCTGGAAGGTCACCCTCGCGAACGCCATCGTGGACATCCTGCCGCGGGTGCCGATTCCCACCGGCCTCGCGTACGACGAGATCTCGAAGGACAAAGCCGTGGTCGAGCGCTTCCACCATGATCCCCTGTGCCACCAGAAGATGACGCCCCGCGCCTACACCGAGGCGATGGCGAATCTCGCCGTCCTCCAGGCGGAGAAGGACCGGATCCACACGCCCCTCTTCGTGGCACTGGCGGGCGAGGACCACATTGTCTCGACACCCGCCGCCGAGCAGTTCACGCACGCCATCGCCGGCGACGTGACGGTCATAAGCTTTCCCGGCATGTATCACAACATTCTGCACGAGCCTGACCGCGACCGGGTCTATGCCGAGCTGGCGCCGTGGCTCGACCGCACCCTGGCGAACCAGGCGGCCGCGTGAGCGTGACGTATGGCTCGTACCTCAAGATGCCGGAACTGCTGAAACTCCAGCATCCGCTGTCGGAGCCGCCGCAGCACGACGAGATGCTGTTCATCGTCATCCACCAGGTGTATGAGCTGTGGTTCAAGCTCATCCTGCACGAGGTGGACCGCAGCAAGGAAGAGTTGTCGGCCAACGACCTCTTCGGCGCGATCGCGCGCTTCAAGCGGCTGCGGACCGTGCTGAAGACGCTGGTGGCGCAGCTCGACATCCTCGAGACCATGACGCCGATGGCGTTTCTCGCCTTCCGCGACCGTCTCGACACCGCGTCGGGCTTCCAGTCGGCGCAGTTCCGCGCCCTGGAGTTCGTCCTCGGCGCCAAGCGGCCGGCCATGCTGGCGCACTACGAAGCTGCGGACGAGAAGGCGATGCTCGAGCAGCGGCTGCGGGAGCGTTCCCTGATCGATCATTTCTATGAGTTTCTGGCCGCGCGGGGCGCGAAGGTGCCGGACGACCTGACGCAGCGGGACGTCACCCAGCCTAACGCCGAGAGCGAGGCGCTCCAGCCCGAGCTGGTGCGGCTGTTCCGGACGGCGCCCGAGGTGGGGATCCTGCTGGAGCTGATGACGGATTTCGACGAGGGGCTGCAGGAGTGGCGCTACCGGCACGTGAAGATGGTCGAGCGCACCATCGGCAACAAGCAGGGGACGGGCGGCTCGTCGGGCGCGGACTACCTGAGGCGTTCGCTCTTCCAGCCGGTGTTTCCGGATCTGTGGGCCATCAGGCAGCAACTCTGATCAGACCGTCGAAACGTCGAAACGCTGACATGACAAAGACCCCGAGCCTCGGGGTCTTTGTCTGATTACGCTTCGACGTTTCGACGCTTCGACGCTTTGACGTCTTACCGACGGGGCAGCAACTGAATCTTCACTTCAACGCCGTTGGCCGTGACCACGACGGTGCTGTCGCCCAGCTCATTCACACTGACCGGCCCCGTCGCCCGCGCCTCGATGCGCGCGGTGGCGCGCAGGTCGCGGCTGTAGCGCAGCGGATAGATGCGCCCCGGAACGGTGGGGGCGACGTTGACGGAGATGGCCGGGGCCGGCACCGCGTAGATGGCGCCGGGCGGCATCGTGTAGCTGTACGCATACCCCACGCCATTGTCGCTGCCGGCCCGCTGCCGCTCGATGTTGCGCAGTTCGCGCAGGACGCTGTCGATCGTCGCGATGCGGCGGCGTGAATCATCGGCCGACATCCGGTTGACCTCGACCTCGCGCAGTTGGCGCTGGAGCTCGGTCATCTCGTTCTGCGCCCGCGCCACCGATGAATTCAGCGCGTTGCGGTACTGCGCGTCCGACGAATCGCGCATTCGCCGGTATTCGCCGAACGCCGAGATCTCCTCCGGCGTCGCGTCGGGACGGGCCACGGCGATCAGCGGCACCCGCCGCTCGGTGCCGGCGCGGCGGTACGTCAGGGTCACGTGCTGCCCCGGCTCCACCGCGGTAAAGGCGCGGCCGCCGGCATCGTCGGTCAGGTCCACGCCGTCGATCGCCGTCAGCGTGTCGCCGCGGCGCAGGCCGGCGCGGTGCGCCGGACCATCGACGTCGACCATCAGGATGCTGGGCGGCTGGCGGAAACGCACCGACCGGCGCAG
>JAYTEN010000040.1:0-3995 GCA_043735145.1 Gemmatimonadota bacterium
CTGCTCCACGTTCTCGGCGCCCAGGTTCTTCTTGTCGGCGCCGCCGTGCATCTTGAGGGCGCGCACCGTCGCCACGATCACCGCCGCCTCGGGCCTGAGGCCCGCGAAGCGGCACTTGATGTCGAGGAATTTCTCGGCGCCCAGGTCCGCGCCGAAGCCCGCCTCCGTCACCACGTAGTCGCCCAGCCGCAGGCCCAGTTGCGTGGCCATCACCGTGTTGCAGCCGTGGGCGATGTTCGCGAACGGCCCGCCGTGGACGATCGCCGGACCGCCCTCGAGCGTCTGGACCAGGTTGGGCATCAGCGCGTCCTTGAGGAGCAGCGCCATCGCCCCGGTGCCCTTCAGGTCGCCGGCGCGGATAGGGACCTTGCCCGCCGTGGTGCCGATGATGATGCGGGCGAGGCGCTCTTCCAGGTCGGCGCGGCTGGTCGACAGGCAGAGGATCGCCATCACCTCGCTGGCCGGCGTGATGACGAAGCGCTCTTCACGCGTCGGTCCGTTGCCGGTGCCGCCGAGCCCCACGATGATCTGCCGCAGCGCCCGGTCGTTCATGTCCATGGTGCGCGGCCAGGTGATGCGCCGGCTGTCGATCTGGAGCGCGTTGCCCTGGTGAATGTGATTGTCGATCAGTGCGGAGAGGAGATTGTGGGCGGAGCTGATGGCGTGGAAGTCGCCGGTGAAGTGGAGGTTGATGTCCTCCATCGGCACCACCTGCGAGTAGCCGCCGCCGGCGGCTCCTCCCTTCACGCCGAACACCGGGCCCAGCGAGGGCTCGCGCAGGCAGACGATGGCGTTCTTGCCGAGCTTCCGCAGCGCCTGGGTGAGTCCCACCGATACCGTGGACTTCCCCTCGCCCGCCGCCGTGGGCGTGATGCCGCTGACCAGGATCAGCTTGCCCTTCGGCTGGCGCTTCAAAAGCGCATCCAGGTGGATCTTCGCCTTGTACTTGCCGTAGAGCTCGATCTCGTCGCCGCTGAGGCCGAGGTCCGCGGCTATGTCGGCGATGGGCCGCATCGTGGCGGCCTGGGCGATGGCGATGTCGGAGGGGACGGTCAAGAGGATCTCTGGTTGGGGTAGTCGTGAGTCGTTTGTCGTGAAGTCGTGACGACGCACGACTCACGACGCACGAGAGTTTATCCGGAACAAGCGTTGAGCGTTAGAGGTGGTCAGCTCCATGATCCGTTCCAGCGTGGTGCCACGAAGCTCGGCCAGCTTCGCGGCGGTCTGCGCCAGGAACGACGGCTCGTTGCGCCGGCCGCGATTCGGGACCGGCGCCAGGAAGGGCGCGTCGGTCTCGATGAGCAGGCGCTCGTCGGGCACCGCCTGCACCGCCCACAGCGCCGACCAGGTCTTGAAGGTGATCATCCCGCTGAACGAAACGCAGAATCCCTTCGCGAGCCCCGCCTCCAGCAGCGTCGTCCCCGACGCGAAGCAGTGGAGCACGCCCGTGGTCCCTTCGGGCGCCGCGAGAATGGCCGCGGCGGTGTCGTCGTCGGCCTCGCGCGAGTGGACGATCACCGGCTTGGACGCTTCGGCCGAGCGGGCGAGGTGCCAGTCGAAGGCCTCGCGCTGGCGCTCGCGGGGGCTGTGGTCATAGTGGTAGTCGAGACCCGTCTCCCCGACGGCGACGGTGAGCGGATCCTTCAGCAGCTCGTCGATGCGCCGCGCCGCCGCCGCGTCGAATTCGGACGCGCGATGCGGATGGATGCCGGCGGTGGGCCACAAACGGTCGCGGCCCGCGCACAGTGCGCGGGCCGCTTCCGATGATGCCACACCTTCCGCTACCACGACAATCCCGGTGAGTCCCGCCGCCCAGGCCCGCTCGATGACGGCCTCGCGGTCGCCCGCAAACTGCTCGTCGGCCAAGTGGCAATGGGAGTCGATCAACAGTCAGTCGCCAAGTCGCCAAGTCGCCAAGTCCCCGCGGGGCCCTGTGGCCGCCTCAGCCGCCCGTCGGGACTCTGATCCCGGCGCTCGAGGGCGCCGAGGCTGACGGCGCGCCGGCCGCCATGACGCGCGCCTTCACGCCGCGCGCATCCTTGCCCGGCCAGCGCTTCTCGATGGCCAGCAGCACCGGGCCGGCGATATAGATGGACGAGAAGGTTCCGGTGAAGATGCCGAACGCCATGACCCAGGCGAAGGGCCGGATGACCTCGCCCGCGAAGACGAGCAGCGCGAGCGTCGTCGCGATCGTGGTCCCGTGGGTCAGGATCGAGCGCGGCAGCGTCTCGTTGATCGACCGGTTCAGGATGCCCGACAGGTCGGCGCGCTTGTACTTGTGCAGGTTCTCGCGGGTGCGGTCGAAGATGATGATGGTGTCGTTCAGCGAATAGCCGACCACCGTCAGGATCGCCGACACCACGACCAGCGAAACCTCGAGGTTCATGTACTTGATGAACGCCATCGTCGTCAGGATGTCGTGGGCCGTCGCCAGCACGGCGGCAACGCCGAAGCGCCACTCGAACCGGAAGGCCAGGTAGACCAGGGTCAGGACAAACGAGATCAGGATGGCCAGCAGCGCGTACCGGCGCAGCTCGGAGCCCACCTTGGGACCGACGGCCTCAACGCGGGTGATGCGGTAGGCCCCGGCGCCGTAACTGTGCGTCAGCGCCGAATCCACCTGGACCGCGGTCCGCTGGGCCACGTGCTCGTTGACATCGCCCGAGCCGGCGAGCCGGGTGCGGATGACGAACTCGCGCTTGGACCCGAACTCCGCGATTTCCGCGTTGTGCAGGCCGCCCTGGTCGAGCGCGGCGCGCATGCCGGACACATTCACCGCCGGCGCCCTGGCCTCGATCTGGACCAGCGTGCCGCCGGTGAACTCGATGCTGTAGTTGAGGCCCGTCGCCGCGATCAGGATCAGGCCGGGCAGCATGATGATGGCCGTGACGATGTACGCGATCTTGCGCAGACCGATGAAATCGTAGTTGGCGTTCGCGAAGAGTCGTATCATCTCAGATGCTCAGCGTCTGGAGGTTCGTCGACTTGCGCGCCAGGTACAGCATGAAGAAGGTGCGCACGACGAAGATCGAAGTGATCATCGAGGCGATGATGCCCAGGATGAGGGTGATCGCGAAGCCCTTGACCGGGCCGGTGCCGAACTGGAAGAGACAGCCGGCCGTCAGGATGGTGGATACGTTCGAGTCGACGATGGCGTTCATCGCCATGGCGAACCCCGCATCGACGGCCAGCCGCACCGATTTGCCGTGCACCAGCTCTTCCCGGATGCGCTCGAAGATCAGCACGTTGGCATCGACCGCGATACCGATCGACAGCACGAAGCCCGCCACCCCCGGCAGTGTCAGCGTGAAGTCCCCCGCCGCGAGGCCGCCCAGCGTAAACAGCAGGTACAGGCCCAGTGCCGCGATCGACAGCATGCCGGCGAACCGGTAGTAGCCGATCATGATCACGATGACCGCCAGAATGCCGACCACGCCCGCGACCACCGACTTGTGGATCGAATCGGCGCCGAGGCTGGGGCCGATGGTCCGCTCTTCGACGATCATGAGCGGCGCCGGCAACGAGCCGGCCTTCAGCACCAGCGCGAGGTCCTGCGCTTCCTGGAGGCTCGATCCGCCGAGCTCGATCTGGCCGCGCTGGGCGATGGCGCCCTTGATGACGGCGGGCCGGTTGGAGACGCGGCCGTCGAGGACCACGGCCATGTAGTCGCCGATGCGGCGCGACGTCTCCCGCTCGAAGGAACGGCCGCCGCGGCGGGTGAGCTGGAATTCCACCACGGCCTGGTTGTAGATCGGGTCGAGCCGCGCCTGCGCGTCGGTCAGCTCTTCGCCGTTCATCACGGCGCGCTCCTGCACCGCGTACAGCGCGTAGTAGGCGCGCGCACCGCGCGACACCTTCTCGTGCGCCCAGTGGGTCACGATCCCGCGCGGCATCAGCCGCTGTACCACGCCTTCCTTCAGCATGCGGTCCACGATCGGGAATTTTTCTTCGGCCACCATGAACTCGCCCGGCATCCCGCCGGCGTTCAGCAGCCC
>JAYTEN010000041.1:0-31784 GCA_043735145.1 Gemmatimonadota bacterium
TTCCATCAGATACGCTCCACGGAAAGGGCGACGGCGTTTCCGCCACCAAGGCAGAGAGTGGCGAGCCCGGTGGCCTTGTCTCGAGCCTGCAAAGCATACAGCAGCGTGGTGAGAACGCGAGCGCCGCTGGCGCCGATGGGATGACCGAGGGCGACGGCGCCGCCATTCACGTTGACGCGCGACCAGTCCCAGCCCAGCGCGCGGCCGTCGGCGAGGGCCTGCACGGCGAACGCTTCGTTCGCCTCGATGAGATCGTAATCGCCGATCGTCTTCCCTTCCTTCTGCATCAGGTTCTGCACCGCGACGATCGGCGCGAAGAAGAGGTCCTTCGGCTCGCCGCCACCCGTCGCGTACCCGCTCACGCGCGCCAGCGGCTTCAGGCCGTGGGCCTGCGCATAGGCGAGCGAGGTCACGACGAGCGCGCTGCCGCCGTCGTTGAGCCCGGGCGCATTGCCGGCGGTGACGCTGCCGTCCTTCACGAAGACGGGCTTCAGCTTCGCGAGCGCTTCGAGGGTGGTGTCATGGCGCGGCGCCTCGTCCTTGTCCACGATCGTCGTGCCCTTCCGATCGGCGATCTCGACGGGCGCGATCTCATTCTTGAAATGACACGCCTGCTGCGCCGCCGCCGCCTTCTGCTGGCTCTCGAGCGCGAACTGGTCCTGGTCGGCGCGCGAGATGCCGGCCTTCGTGGCCGTGTACTCCGCGTGGTTGCCCATGTGACAGTCGCCGAACGAGCACCAGAGCCCGTCCATGATGACGCCGTCCTTCATTTCGGTGTTGCCGAGCTTCACGCCATTGCGCATGCCGAACAGGTAATGGGGCGCGTTCGACATCGATTCCTGCCCGCCCGCGACGACGACGTTGACGTCGCCCGCCGCGATCGCCTGCGCCGCGAGCATCACGGCCTTGAGTCCCGAGCCGCACACCATGTTGATCGTGACCGCGGGCGTAGTGCCCGGGATGCCGGCCTTGATCGCGGCCTGGCGGCCGGGCGCCTGGCCCGCCCCGCCCTGCACCACGTGCCCCATGATCACGTCCTGCACGTCGCTCACCGAAATGCCGGCGCGCGCGATCGCGGCCCTGATCGCGACGGCGCCGAGGTCGGAGGCCTTCAGCGGCGCGAGCGCGCCCATGAACTTGCCGATGGGCGTGCGCGCGGCGCTGACGATGACGGCGGTGTTCTTCGGATCCATTGGTTCTCGTATCCCCTTTGAGAGGGCGACCACAAGGGTCGCCCCAACGTGTTCGTTATAGATCGAGTGCGCGCGTTATAGATCGAGTGCGCGCCTTATAGATCGAGTGCGCGCCTTATAGATCGAGTGTGCGCCTTATAGATCGAGTGTGCGCGTCATAGATCGAGGGTGCGTGATGCGATCCGTTCCTTCAGGTCCGCGATGAATGCATCCTGCTGAATGATGTTCTGCTTGGTTCCGGTTCCCCGCGTGCGGACGGCCACGGCGCCGGACTCGGCTTCGCGACCGCCGATGACCGCGAGGTACGGCACCTTCATCGTCTCGCCGTCGCGGATCTTGTAGTTCAGCGTCTGGTTGCGGTCGTCGAGGTTCGAGCGCACGCCCGCCGCGCGCAGCTTCTGGTGCAGCGCCTGCGCCGCCTCATTCTGCGCATCGGCGATCGGCAGCACCCGCACCTGCTCGGGAGAGATCCACAGCGGGAAGGCGCCGGCGAAGTGCTCGATCAAAATTCCCAGGAAGCGCTCGAACGATCCGCTCACCGCGCGGTGGATGACGACGGGCCGGTGCTCGGCGTTGTCCTCGCCCACATAGATCAGGTTGAAGCGCTCGGGGGCGGCGTAGTCGAGCTGGATGGTGCCCAGCTGCCAGGTCCGGCCAATGGAGTCGGCGACATGGAAATCGATCTTGGGCCCGTAGAAGGCGCCGTCGCCCGGATTCAGCGTATACGGCAGGTCGAGCGATTCCAGCGCGGCCTTGAGGCCCGCCTCGGCGCGATCCCACATCGCGTCGTCGCCGATCCGCATCGCCGGGCGGGTGCCGAACTTCAGCGCCGGCTTCAGGCCGAAGGTGTTGTAGAAACCCACGATGAAATCGGCGAGCCGCTTCACCTCGGCGGCGATCTGGCTTTCCATCATGAAGATGTGGCAGTCGTCCATCGAGAACTGGCGCACGCGCGTGAGCCCCGACAGCGCGCCCGACAGCTCGTTGCGATGGAGGACGTCGAACGTCGCCATGCGCAGCGGCAGCTCGCGATACGAATGCTTGCCGTGCGAGTACATCAGGTAGTGCGACGGGCAGTTCATGGGCTTCAGCGAGAAGTCATGCTCGCCCGACTCGTTGTCGAGCACCATGAACATGTTCTCCCGGTACTTGCCCCAGTGCCCCGACTGCTCCCACAACCCCTTGTTGTACATGAGGGGCGTCTTCACTTCCTGGTAGCCGTCGCGCTGGAGCTCCTGGAGATAGCCGTGCAGCTCGTTGACCATCGTGGTCCCGCGCGCCGTCCAGAAGGGCGCGCCTGGGGCCCAGTGGTGGAACATGAACAGGTCGAGCTCGCGGCCCAGCTTGCGATGGTCGCGCTTGCGCGCCTCCTCGAGCCGCGTGAGGTAGGCGTCGAGATCCTCTTTCTTGAACCAGGCGGTGCCGTAGATGCGCTGCAGCATCTGGTTCCGCTCGTCGCCGCGCCAGTAGGCGCCCGCGCCGTGCAGCAGCTTGAAGTGCTGGATGCGGCCGGTGGACGGCACGTGCGGGCCGCGGCAGAGATCGACGAAGGGGCCATCGGTGTAGACGGAGATGGTCTCGGTGTCGGGGATTTCCGACAGGCGCTCGAGCTTCAGCGGGTCGCCGGCGAAGCGCTGCTCGGCGTCGGGCCGGTTCACGACTTCGCGCACGAAGGGGAAGTCGGCCTTCACCACCTCGCGCATCTCGGCCTCGATTTTCTCGAGGTCCTCGGGCGTGAAGGGACGCGGCACGGCGAAGTCATAGTAGAAGCCGTCTTCGATAGGCGGGCCGAAGCCGATGCCGGCATCGGGGAAGATGCGCCGCACGGCGGTGGCCAGCGCGTGCGCGGCCGAGTGGCGGAGGACGCCGAGGGCGTCGGCGTCGCGGTCGGTGAGGATAGCGAAGGGACCCGACGCCTGGAGGGGCCGGTTCATCTCGACGATCTGGCCATCCAGGCGCGCGGCGAGCGCGGCCTTGGCCAGGCGCGGACCGATCGACTCGGCCACCTGCAACGGGGTCGTGCCGGGATCGACGCGCCGCTCGCTGCCGTCGGGGAGTGTCAGGACAAGCTGTTCGGCCATGCCTCGAGCGGGAGCGCACCCAGGACCGGGCGCACCTGCCGTCCATAGAGAAAGAAGAGAGCGACCAGAACCAGGATGAGGACAAAGGCGATGCCCCAACCCAGCAATTGCCGGGGTGTCATCCGCGCCTGATTGGGTGTTCCGCCGGTCACCGGAGGGCCCCGTCCGGATGGCGCAACTTGCGATGGGGCGTACGTTTCGCCACTGTACAAGGAATGTAGTCGGGGGCTTGCCCCGCTGCCACCGGAGACACCGTGTCACGCACCAGGAAAGGCCGCCGATTCGAGGTCGCGGACCTGCTGGCAACCGCCGCCGGGTCGATCGTGGGCGTCGCCCTCGGTTTTATCGCCGCCGGGAGCGTGGGCCGGATCAACCGCACCCGGTTGAAAAACGCGATGGGCCGGCTGACGCTGCGCGGCGCCGCGCCCAAGCGCTGGACGGAAGACGAAGCGGAGCGGCTGGAAGCACGGGTGCTCGACGCGCTGGCGCAGGACGTGGTGCTCGCGCGGCGTCCGATCCGGGTGTCGGTCCTCGGGATGGGCCTGGTCGAGCTCACCGGCTCGGTGCTGCACACGGCGGAAGTCGGCGTCGCCAGTGACGTGGTTCAGTCGGTGCCGGGGGTGGAGACGGTATTGAATCACCTGGTCGTCGACGCCCCCAGCCGCCCCGCCCAACCCGGGACGCAGGGACCCAACGTGCCTCGCGCCGCCCGCGGCTGAGTGGTGCAAGGTGACGACCTGCGGCCCGCCTGGCGGGCCTTCTTTTTTGGCTGGAATCCGGAAGCTGGAGTCGGGACGACTCCCGGCGGCACTTCGGCTTCGGCCGGGCAGGCAATCGTCTAGATTCCAGATTCCAGATTCCGGTCTTACACTCAGGCGCGCATGAACGAGACAGAACTCAGTCCCCAGTATTCTGCGTCCGCGATCGAGCCCCCGCTCTACCAGGAGTGGCTGGCCCGCGGCCTCTTCACGCCCGACCCGTTGTCGGACCGCGACCCCTTCGTCATCGTGATCCCGCCACCTAACGTGACGGACAAGCTCCACGTGGGCCACGGGCTGAACAACACCGTGCAGGACGTGATCGTGCGCTTCGAGCGCATGCGGGGGCGCGACACGCTGTGGCTGCCGGGCACCGACCACGCCGGCATCGCGACCCAGAACGTGGTCGAGAAGCTGCTCGCGAAGGAAGGGAAGACGCGCTTCGACCTGGGCCGCGAGGCGTTCGTGAAGCGGGTCGAGGCGTACGTGGCCAAGACCGGGACCACGATCCTCGAGCAGCTCAAGGCCATCGGCGCGTCGTGCGACTGGACCCGCACCGCGTACACCCTCTCGCCGCACCTCTCGCGCGCAGTGCGCGAGGTGTTCGTCCGCCTCTGGGAGGAAGAGCTGATCTACCGCGGCCACCGGGTGATCCACTGGTGCCCGCGGTGCCTGACGAGCTTGTCGGACGAAGAGGCCGAGCACACTGAGCGCGACGGGCATCTCTATCATATCCGGTATCCGCTGGCCGACGGCTCGGGCTTCGTCACCGTGGCGACCACGCGCCCCGAGACGCTGCTGGGCGACGTCGCCATCGCGGTGAGCCCCGAGGACGAGGCCAAGGCGAAGTACATCGGGAAGATGGTGCGGGTGCCCTTCGCCGACGTGGAGATCCCGATCATCGCCGACGAGGCGGTGGAGATGGGTTTCGGCACCGGCTTCCTCAAGATCACGCCGGCCCACGACCCGAACGACTTCGAGACCGGCAAGCGCCACCACCTGCCGATGCCGGTGATCCTGGCTCCCGATGCAACCCTGGCCGACGCGGCGCTCGAGGGGAAGGCCGGCGGCCGCGTGCCGCCCGAGCTGTTCGGCATGGATCGCTTCGAGGCGCGGCGCGTCATGGTCGAGCAACTCAAGCACCTGAAGCTGCTCGAGAAGGTCGAGCCGCACCGCCATGCCATCCGCCACTGCTATCGCTGCGATACCATCGTGGAGCCGCGGCTCAGCGACCAGTGGTTCGTGCGCACGAAGGGGTTCGCCGAGCGGGCGCTGAAGGCCCACCTGGACGGCAAGGTGCGCTTCATCCCCGAGCGGCGGGGCGAGGAGTTCAACCAGTGGCTGGAGAACATCCGCGACTGGAACATCTCGCGGCAGCTCTGGTGGGGGCACCGCATCCCGGTCTGGTACTGCGATGCCTGCAAGACGTCGAAGGCGTACCGCGAAGACCCGACGGCGTGCGACACCTGCGCCGGCCCGCTGCGCCAGGACGAGGACGTGCTCGATACCTGGTTCAGCAGCTGGCTGTGGCCGTTCTCGACCCTGGGCTGGCCCGACGACACGGCCGACCTGCGGCGCTACTACCCGACCGACGTGCTGGTCACGGCGCCGGAGATCCTGTTCTTCTGGGTGGCGCGGATGATCTTCGCCGGGATGCACTTCCTGGGCGAGGTGCCGTTCCACACCGTGTACCTGCACGGCACGGTGCGCGACACCCAGCACCGCAAGATGTCCAAGTCGTTAGGTAACGGCATCGACCCGCTGGATGTGGTGCGGCTCTACGGCGCCGACGCGCTGCGCTTCACCGTGACCAACGGCCTCGCCGTGGGCACCGACATCATCCTCGACAACAACGACCTCGAGGCGAGCTTCGCGAGCGGGCGGAATTTCGCCAACAAGCTGTGGAATGTCGGGCGGCTGGTGCTCTCGCACCTTGCGGACGGGGGGACGGGGGGATGGGGGGCCGGGGGGTCTGGAATCGATGCCGAACGGCTGACGCTGGCCGACCGGTGGATACTGTCCAGGCTCGACCGGTGCGTGCGCGAGGCGACCGACCACATGGAGCGCTTCCGGCTGAACGATGCGACCGGGACGCCGTACCACTTCCTGTGGGACGACTTCGCCGACTGGTATCTCGAGGCGATCAAGCCGCGCCTCTATGGCGACGAGCCGGGCGGCGACGTGGCGCGCGCGGTGGCGGTGCAGTGCTTCGACACGGTGCTGCGGCTGCTGCACCCGATCATGCCGTTCATCACCGAGACCCTTTTCCGCCGGCTTCCCGGCAACACCGGCCGCACCATCGTCACCGCCCCATGGCCGGCGACCCGCGGCGCCGAGGATACGGCGACGGAAGCGGACTTCGCGTTCGTGCAGGCGCTGGTGGACGGCATCCGCGCCATCCGCGCCGACGCCAACGTGAAGCCGGGGCAGACGGTCGCTGCGTCAATCGCGGGGCTCACGCCGCGCGCGCGGGCCGCCATGGACGCCGAACGCGGCATGATCATGCGTCTCGCCAGGCTGTCGTCGCTCGACGAAGCCGAGCCGTCGGGGCCAGGCGGGTTCGCGGTGCTGCCGGGCGGCGCGTCGGTGTTTGTGGGCCTGGCCGGCGCCGTGGACGTGGCGAAAGAATGTGGCCGCCTGGGCGAGGAGCTCCAGCGGCTCGAGCGCCAACTCGAAGGGCTCACGTCCAAGCTTGCCAACGAGAATTTTCTGGCCAAGGCAAAACCGGAAGTCGTGGTTCAGGAGCGACAGAAGCAGACCGACTGGACCGAGAAGGCGGGAACGTTGCGGGCGAAGCAGAAGGCGCTGGGATGCTGAGAAAGACCGTCGAAACGTCGAAACGTCGAAACGTCAAAGCGTGGACATGTTTTCGCTTCGACGCTTCGACGCTTCGACGCTTCGACGTGTTGCTACTTGCTCTCATCGCCGCGTGCGCCTCCACCGGCGATCCCCCGGGCGGGGCGCCGGACCGCACCCCGCCCACCGTTCTGAGCGTGTCGCCGGAATCGGGCGCGGTGCTCGGCGCGCCGCCCGCGGAAGCCCGCATCACCTTCGACGAAGTCATCAGCGAGCGCACCGGCGGCCAGCCGCCCGACATCAGCGCCGCCGTGTTGCTCTCACCGACGGCCGAAGCGGTGCGGGTGCAATGGAAGCGCGACCACATCACCGTGCGCCCCAAATCGGGATTCCAGGCGGGACGCATCTATCACCTCGAGCTGCTGCCCGTCATCACCGACCTGCGCACCAATCGGATGCGCGCCGGACGGACCATCGTCTTCTCGACCGGCCCCGCGATCCCCGACTCGCGCCTCGAGGGCACCGTGGTGGACTGGGTCGCCGGCCGCCCCGCGGCGCGCGCGCTGATCGAGGCGGTGCTGATGCCCGACTCGCTGGTCTACCGCACCCTCGCCGACTCGGGCGGGGTGTTCCGGCTCTCGCAGGTCCCGCCCGGACACTACCGCGTCTACGGCGTGATCGACCAGAACAACGACCGCCGGCGCGGCCTGCGCGAGATCTACGACTCGGCCGGCGTGGACCTCGACAGCGTGGCGCCGCCACTGGAGCTGTACGCGTTCGCGCGCGACACCGTCGGCCCGCGGCTGCGGCAGACCGAAGTCGTCGACTCGATGACGCTGAAGCTGACCTTCGACCGTCCCCTCGATCCCACGCTGGTGCTCGACACCGCCATGGTGACGGTCGCGGCGCTCGAGGATTCCACCACGGCGCTTCCGCTGCTCGGCGTGTACACGCTGAAGGGTCTCGACTCGGCAAAAACCCGCGCCGACTCGATCCGCCGCGCCGCCGCCGACACGCTGCCGCGCGTGCCCGCCGACAGCCTGCGCCCGCCGGCCGGCAACACCAGTCGCGGCATTCCGCCCGACACGACGCGCCGCGTGCGGCCCGACACCACCCGCCGCGCGCCGGGGGATACCACCCGCGCCCGCGCCCGGGCGGGTGCGCCGGTGCGCCCGCCGGTCCGGACGCCGCAGGATTCCACCTGGCGCACCGTCCGGCCGCCGCTCGATTCCACCCGCGCCGACCGGATGATCGCACGCCATCCCGCGCCCACCGACGTGCGCATCGTGCAGCTCGCGGAGCCGCTGGTGCCCGGCACCCGGTACGTGGTCTTCGTGCGCGGCGCGCGCAGCCTGTCGGGGAATGCCAAGGATGGGCGCGGGCAGGTGCGGGCGCCGAGACCAGCAAGGCAGGCGCCAGGTCGCCCAGTCGCCAAGCCAGACAGCGCCGGCGTGACGCCACCCGACAGCACGCAGCGCGATTCCACGCCGATGCGCGCGGATAGCGCGCGCCCGGCCCCGCGCGACAGCACCACCCCGCCGGTTCGCCGCCCGTGAGCCCCGAGGCCGGGACACTGCCGACCTGGCGACTTGGCGACTTGGCGACTTGATGGACCCCCGCCGCGCGCTCCCGTCGGTGGATTCGCTCCTCCGCTCCCCCGCGATCGCGGCGTTAGGCGCGGCATCGGGGCGCGAGGCGCTGGTGCGCGCGATCCGCGGCACCCTCGCAGCGGTCCGCGCCACGCCGGGGATGCCGGCGCCGGCCGACGGGCAGTGGGCCCCGCTGATTTCGGCGCACCTCGCGGGCGCCGAGACGCCGACGCTGCGGCGGGTCGTCAACGCCACCGGGGTGGTGTTGCACACCAACCTCGGCCGGGCGCCCCTGGCGCGCAAAGCGCTCGATGCCATCGGCGAGGCCGCGGCCAACTACAGCACCCTCGAGTACGACGTCGCCAGGGGCGCCCGCGGCAGCCGCCATGTGCATTGCGCCGACCTGCTGACGGCATTGACCGGCGCGCCGGATGCAATGGTCGTGAACAACGCGGCGTCGGCGCTGCTCCTCGTGCTCGCGGCGGCGGCCGACGGCGGCCGCACCATCGTGTCCCGCGGCGAGCTGATCGAGATCGGCGGCGGGTTCCGCATTCCGGAGATCATGGAGCGGAGCGGGACGACGCTGGTCGAGGTGGGGACGACCAACAGAACTCGCGTGGGCGACTATGAACGGGCGATCGGCAAGCAGCCGCCAGGTCGCCAGGTCGCCAAGTCGCCCAGCCAGCGAACCTCGAGCGCCGTACCGCCATACCGCCGTACCGCCCTGCTCAAGGTGCACCGCTCCAACTTCAGGATCGAAGGCTTCACCGCGGAGGCCTCGCTCGAGGAGCTGGTGGCGCTGGGCAGGAAGAAGAAAGTGCCGGTGCTCTACGACCTCGGCGGCGGGCTGATGTTCGATCTCGACGTGCCGGGGCTGTCCGGAGAACCGACCCTTCCCGATTCGGCGCGCAGCGGCCCGACCGCCGTCGTCGCGTCGGGCGACAAGCTCCTCGGCGGACCGCAGGCCGGCATCATCGTCGGGACCGCGAAGTTCGTCGCCGCGTGCCGCGCGCACCCGCTGGCGCGCGCGGCGCGCGCCGACAAGCTCACCCTCGCGGCGCTGTCGGCCACGCTTCAGCTCTACCGCGATCCGGCCCGACGCGCGTCAATCCCGGTCATCGGCATGCTGACCATCCCGCTCCCGGAGCTGGAACAGCGCGCCGCCGTGCTGGCCGCCGCGCTGCCCGCCGCCGCGCGGGCCACCGTCGTGCCGACCCGCGCGGCGGTGGGCGGCGGCGCCTTCCCCGGCGTGGAGCTCGAGAGCCGCGGCGTCGCGCTCGATCCCGGGAACGTCAGCGCGAGCACCCTGGCCGCGCGGCTGCGCGCGCACCCGGTGCCGGTGGTGGGCGTGGTGCACAAGGGCCGCGTGGTGCTCGACGTCCGGGCGCTGCTGCACGGCGATGACGCCGTCATCGCCGACGCCGTCGCGGGCGCTCTGGCATGAGCGCGCCCGCGACGGCGCGCGGCGCCGTCTTCCTCGACCGCGACGGCACCATCATCGCGGACCCCGGCTACCTGCACGACCCCGCTGCGGTCGCGCTGCTGCCCGGCGCCGCCGAAGGGCTCGCCGCCCTGTCGCGCGCGCAGTGGCCGCTCGTGATCGTGTCGAACCAGTCGGGCGTCGCGCGCGGCATCTACGGCGCCGAGGCTTTCACCTCCACGACGGCGCGGCTCGAGGAGCTCCTCGCCGGCTACGGCGTCCGCATCCTCGCCTCCTACATGTGCCCCCATCATCCCGACGTCGACGGCCCCTGCGAGTGCCGCAAACCCGGCGTGAAGCTGTTCCGCCAGGCGGCGCGCGAGCATCGCCTCGACCTCGGCGCCTCCTGGTTCGTCGGCGATCGCTGGCGCGATGTGGAA
This sequence comes from Gemmatimonadota bacterium, assembly GCA_043735145.1. Taxonomy (GTDB): domain Bacteria; phylum Gemmatimonadota; class Gemmatimonadetes; order Gemmatimonadales; family JACORV01; genus DASXPG01. The sequence continues at coordinate 10,278 of JAYTEN010000041.1, forward strand.
CCGGCCCTCACCCTGGGCGCCCGCGGCGTGCTGCTCGCCAACGACCCCCTCGCCGCCGACGCCCAGGAGGCCGCCCGGCACAACATCCGGGGCGTCAGCGACCTCCGTGCCGCCGCTGCCCTGATCGGCGCCGATCCCCGCTGACCTGCCACGGTGACGGGGATCACAGGCGCGGGCCATCGCTCGCTTGAACGCCCGGCACCGGCAGGGCATATTGCCCATACCCCCAAACGCATCCCGCTTCTATCCGGTCCACGTCCGCGGAGGTTGGTCCGTATGACCCATCGATTCACCACCGGCTCGGTGAGCGTCTTCGCCCTCGCCCTGCTGTGCCTGGCACCGCGCGCGGGCGTCGCGCAGAACAACTACACCCAGCAGATGCAGGGCTACATGGCGCAGTACGCGCAGTCCGCGCAGTCGCGCGGCTACTCGCCCGTCACGCCCATGGTCACCGGCAACCTGAACCAGGGCGCGAACACCTCGCATAACTTCCCCCTGACGGCCGGCCGCAATTACGTCATCATCGGCGTGTGCGACCGCGACTGCACCGACGTCGACCTGCGCCTCTACGACGCGTCGGGCAATACGATCGCCTCCGATGTCGCGGTGGACGATCATCCGACGCTCCAGTTCACCGCGGGCATGTCGGGCAACTTCCGGCTCCAGGTCGAGATGGCGACCTGTTCGACCAACCCCTGCTATTACGGCGTGCAGCTCTTCGGTGGCGCGATGGGCGGCGGCAACAGCGGCGTCGCGCTCGCTCCGCAGCCGCAGCCGATGGGACAGCCGCAGCCGATGGCGATCAGCGCGCCCACGGCGATGGGCGTCATCGCCGCCAACCAGCAGGTCACCGGAAACCTCACCGCGATGGACGGCCGCTGGGACGGCAAACCCGCCCAGACGTGGCAGTTTCAGTGCCAGCCCGGCCAGGCGTTCCAGATGGACGTGCTTTCGACGTGGGATAACTACGCCATCGTCTTCGATCCGATGGGCACGCCTGTCGCCCACGACGACGACGGCGGACCGGAAGGCCTGAACGCGCGCATCAGCTACACCTGCGCGATGGCGGGGATGTACCGCCTCGCGGTGACGACCTATACCAGCAGCACCACGCCCGGCACCTACACCCTCCAGGTGCAGGCGATGGCCCCCGTCGCGCTCAACCAGCCGATGCCGATGAACCAGCCGCAGGCGCTGCCCACGGCGCAGCCGATGCAGCTGCCGGTCCAGCAGAGCGCGCCCGGCGCGACGATGCCGTCGCCCGCGCCGATCAGCCTGCCGCTCACCGGCAGCATCCCGGCGCCCGGCCAGATCGGCCAGATCCAGATAGGGACCAACGTGCAGGGCCGTCTCGAGACCGGCGACCAGCGCATGAACGACGGGACCTTCGCCGACGTCTGGCAGTTCTCGGGCACGGCCGGGCAGCACATCATCATCGAGCTGCGGTCGGAGGAGTTCGACACCTACGTCCAGCTCCTCGATGCCGCCGGCAACCGGCTGGCCGAGGATGACGACTCGCTGGGCGACCTCGATTCGAAGGTGGAGATCACGCTGCCTTCGAGCGGGGGCTTCCAGATCGTCGTGAACAACTTCGGCGAGGATCGCCGGGCCGGCATCTATACCCTGACGCTGCGCTAGGCTGCTTAACGACCGGCTGAGGAAAGCAGGCGGCTGAGCCTCAGGCAGGGATCAGCGGGAACCAGGCGGCGGGGATTTTCCCTGCCGCCTTTTTTCCAGCCCCCTGCCTGCAACTGCTCCGTCTGCTTTCCTCCGCCTGTCTTTTCAGGATATGTTGGGTGCGTGCCCATAGTCCAGATCGCCGTTCTCGCCTCAGGCCGGGGGTCCAATCTCCAGGCGCTGATCGATGCGCTTCCCGCGGGCGCGCCCGGGCGTGTCGCGCTGGTGGTGTCCAATCGCGAGGACGCACCGGTGCTGGAACGCGCCCGCGAGCAGCACATCGCCGCCGCGACCATCGCGCGGGACGGCGCCGATGCCGATACGCTCATGGCGCACCTGCGCGCCCACGCGATCGGCCTCGTGGTGCTGGCGGGTTACCTCAAGCGCGTCCCTGACGCCGTCGTGGCGGCGTACCGCGGCCGCGTCCTCAACATCCACCCGGCGCTGCTGCCCGCCTTCGGCGGAAGCGGGATGTACGGGCGCCGCGTGCACGAGGCGGTCCTCGCCAGCGGCGCGCGCCTCAGCGGCGCGACCGTCCACGTGGTGGACGAGCAGTACGACCACGGCCCCATCATCGCGCAGTGGCCGGTGCCGGTCCGCGCCGGCGACACGCCCGAGAGCCTCGCCGCGCGGGTGCTTGCCGTCGAGCACCGGCTGCTGCCGGCCGCGGTGCGCGCGGTGTGTGCCCGGATGGATCGATTCGCCGAGGTGCCCCGTCCCCTCGCCGCGAACCACGACTGCTTCGTGCTGTGCAACGTACCCGAACCCGACCTCGCCGATGCCCTCGTCTCGACATAACGCCGCCTTCCCCACTCCCCCGCGTCCCCACCTCCCCACTATTGCGGAGCCCCAGTAATGCCGCGCGCACTCATCTCGGTATCCGACAAGCGTGGGGCGATCGAGTTCGCCTCCGGACTCGCCCAGCTCGGCTGGGAAATCATTTCCACCGGCGGCACCGCGGCGGCGCTCGAGAAGGGCGGCGTGCCGGTCACGCTGGTCGAGAAGATCACCGGCTTCGCCGAAATGATGGACGGGCGAGTGAAGACGCTGCACCCCGCCGTGCACGGCGGCATCCTCGCGCGCCGCGCGGTGCCGGGCGACCTCAAGGCCCTCGCCGACCAGGGCTACGCACCGATCGACCTGGTGGCGGTGAATCTCTATCCCTTCCGCGAAACGATCGCCCGTCCCGATGTCAGCATCGAGGAGGCGATCGAGCAGATCGACATCGGCGGGCCGTCGATGCTCCGCTCGGCGGCGAAGAATCACGACGCCGTCACGGTGGTCGCCGATCCGATGGATTATCGCCGCGTGATCGAGGCGATGCGCCACGGCGGCGTGAGCGCCGCGCTGCGGCGCGAGCTGTCGGCCAAGGCCTTCACGCATACCGCGGCCTACGACGGCGCCATCGCCGCGTACCTCTCGGGCGGTGCACCGGGCGACCTGCCGCCGACGCTCGTCGTCGTGCTCGAGCGGGTGCAGACGCTCCGTTACGGCGAAAACCCGCACCAGCCGGCCGCGTTCTACACGACGGGCGAGCCCGGCGGCTTGTCGGCCCTGACGCAGCTGGGCGGCAAGGAGCTGAGCTTCAACAACCTGCTCGACGTGGACGCCGCCCTCACCGCGGTCAGCCCCTTCGAGCGCGAAGTCGCGTGCGTGATCATCAAGCACACCACGCCCTGCGGCATCGCCCTGTCGATGAATCCCGTGGAGTCCTACCGCCTGGCGCTCGCGTGCGATCCCGTCTCGGCCTTCGGGTCGGTGGTGGGCTTCAACACCATCGTCACCGCGGAAGCAGCGCGCGCGATGACCGAGCTCTTCATCGAGGTCGTGGTCGCGCCGCGCTTCCACCCCGAGGCGGTCGAGATCCTGTCGGCGAAGAAGAACCTGCGCATTGTCGAGGTCCCGCGCGCCGACGACCGGCTCGACTTCAAGCGGGTGCGCAGCGGATTCCTGGTGCAGGAGCGGCTCCAGTTCGATCCCGATGAGCGCAACTGGAAGATCCCGACGAAGCGCCGGCCCGACGAGAAGGAAATCACCGACCTGCGCTTTGCGTGGGCCGCGGTCGGTTCGGTCAAGTCGAACGCGATCCTGCTCGCCCGCGGCTGCGCGGCGATCGGCATCGGCGCCGGCCAGATGAGCCGGGTGGACAGCTCGATGCTCGCCGTCCACAAGGCGAAGGCCGCGGGGCACGAGACGCGCGGCGCCGTCCTCGCCAGCGACGCTTTCTTCCCCTTCCGCGATGGCGTGGATGCCGCGGCGCGCGCGGGCATCACGGCCATCGTACAGCCCGGCGGGTCGGTGCGGGACGAGGAAGTCATCAAGGCGGCGGATGAGCATGGCATGGCAATGGTGATGACTGGAGTTCGGCAATTCAGGCACTAACAAGAGGAGAGCGGAGAGCGGAGAGCGGAGAGATGGCGGTTTCATTACAAAATCGTGAAATCGTTGACGGCGGCCCGGCACGGGTAAACCTTCCATTCATGAGACGCTCGCTCCTCTCATCTCTCTCCGCTGCCGTTCTGTTGCTCGCCATTGCCTGCGGCAGCGATCTGCCGAAGGGCACGACCGAGGTACGAGTCGGCCGCGTCGTCGTCCATACCGATTCCATGCTCGACGTGGTCGGCGTGATCTACCGCCTTGCCGACACCACCGGCCTGCCCGTTCGAGGGCCGAAGCGTCACTGGTACCGCGACCTCCAGACTCAGCAGGACCATCCCGCGCTCCAGGCGGCGCGCGCGCCCGGCCCGATGCCGGTGTCGCTCGTGCTCGAGACCTGGGTCGAAGGCCAGAAGCCCGATACCACCTGCGGCTTCATCACGCCCGGTGAGCGCCGCTGCTTCACCGGCAACGCGCCGGTCCAGGCGCAGGTGCGCGCCTTTCTCCAGGCCGCGCCGGCCTTCGCGCCGCTGACCGCCGGCCTCGACATGATGAGCGAGAAGGAGCGCCGGCGCGATCTTGCCGACGTCTGGTACGCGCTCACCCGCACCAAGTCGCTCGACAGCGCGGTCGCGGCATATTCCGGTTACGGCGACCTGCGGTTCGACGTCACCCTGGCGCGCACGCTGTCCACCGGCAACACCACGTCGCTGGTGGACCCCGCCCGGCAGGTGGGTGACCCGCCGCGGATTTTCCTCACGCCCGACGGCGTCTTCAACGAGCGCTCGTTCCGGTCGCCGACCTACATCTATCTCGCCCTTGGCCACCAGATGTCGCACATCGTAGTGAAGCGGCTCTTCGCCGAGCATCCCGAGCTGATGCAGCACGGCTTCCCGCTGCTCAACGCCGTGGCGCCGGAAATGGCGCGGCTGGGGTACGACGGCATCTTCTGGGACGAGATCCTCGGCGAGCAGCTGGCGCGCGCCATCAGCATCCGCCTGATGCAGCTCACCATGCCGACGGTCGGGTGGGCGGCGCGCAGCCAGACCCTGATGTCTCCAGGCCTCGCGATGGTGCCCTACCTGGAGGACGCGCTGATTCGCTACGAGCAGCACCGCGCGGAGTACCCAACCCTCGCGTCCTTTGCCGGCGAGCTGGCGAAGACCCTGGACTCCATTCCCACCGATCCCTGCCGCGCCGCGGCAGCACCGGGGGTGGCGCTGGTCGGCGTCGCGCGGCACCGCGCCGTGGTCGGCTGGATGGCGGACAGCTCGCCGTTCCGCGAGAAGCGCCTGCTGGTGGGTGATACCGTGGTGGCCATCGACGGCGACAGCGTCTCGGCGGGCGGCCTGCTGACGCCGACGCGCCAGGCGAGCCTGGCGTGGGCGCAGCACCTGCCTTACGAGTTGGGGATCTTCGATATCCGGAGGAACGGCCATGACTACCGCATCCAGGTGCCGATCACCTGGGGGCCCCGCGTGCAGGTGCGCGTGGCGTCGCAGGTGCGCGTCGCGCCGACCCCCGCGGATTCGGCGCCGATCTGCCGGTGGGTCACGAGGGCGAAGAGAAACTGATAGAATCTAGAATCTAGAATCTAGATTCTCTCTTCAAGTACTTCCCTGACCTTCGCCGCCAGTGCTCCCGGGCTGAAGGGCTTCTGGAGAAACGCCGTCTCCCGCGTCATCACCCCGTGCTGCAGCACCGCATCATCCGTGTAGCCCGACATGTACAGCACCCGCACCTCCGGCCTCCGCTCCAGCAGCCGCCGCGCCACTTCGGGACCGCTCAGGTCGGGCATCACCACGTCGGTCAGCAGCAGGTGCAGCGGCCCGGTGTGCGTCGCAGCGGCCGTGAGCGCCGAGCGGCCGTCCTGGGCCTCGATGACCCGGTAGCCGCGCTGGCGCAGGATCTTCGCCGCGAGCTGGCGCACGCTCGGCTCGTCTTCGGCGAGCAGGATCGTCTCGGTCCCGTCGGCGACGGCGGGCGGCGCGGCCGCGGTCTCCGCCGCGCCCTGCGGCGCCGCAACCTGCGGCAGGTGGATGGTGAACAAGGTCCCCGCGCCCGGCGAGCTCTCCACGGCGACGAGTCCGCCGCTCTGCCTGACGACGCCGTATACCGTCGAGAGGCCGAGACCGGTGCCTTCCTTGCGCGTCGTGAAGAAGGGCTCGAAGACGCGCGCGCGCGTGGCCTCGTCCATGCCATGCCCGGTGTCCTTCACCGTCAGTACCACGAACGTCCCCGACGGCAGGCCGAGGCGGTGGGCGGCGATGTCGTCGAGCTCGGCGGCGCCCGTTTCGACGGTGATGCTGCCGCCCGTGGGCATCGCGTCGCGCGCGTTCACCACCAGGTTCAGGATCACCTGCTCCATCTGCGAAGCGTCGGCGCGCACCCACGACTGGCCGCCGGGCCGGAAGGTCAGGCGCACGTCCTCGCCGATGAGCCGCATGAGCATCCGCTTCATGTGCTCGATGATGGCGTCGACGTCGAGCGTGCGCGGCTGCAGGACCTGGCGGCGGCTGAAGGCGAGCAGCTGCTGGGTGAGGCCGGCGGCGCGCTCGGCCGCCTTCTCGATCTCGGCCAGGTCCTCGGCGGCCTCGGTGCCGGCGGGCACCGCGTCGTGCAGCATCTCGGCGTGCCCGACAATCGCCGTCAGCAGGTTGTTGAAGTCGTGCGCGACGCCGCCGGCCAGCCGTCCGATGGCGTCCATCTTCTGCGCCTGCGCGAGCTGGTCCTGGAGGGCGAGGCTTTCGGTGACGTCGCGGAAGTGCACGACCAGCGCGTGCAGGCCGGGCTCGCGCAGCAGGTTGGTAATGGTGCCGTCGATCACCACGTAGCGGCCATCGGCGTGCCGGACGCGCGCGCGGGTGCGCACCCGGTGGTGCGGCTGCTTGAGGACGTGGCCGAAGTCGTTCTGGACGCGGTCGAGCTCCTCAGGGAAGACCATGTCGGGCAGCGGCATGCCGCGCAGCACCTCGACCGGATACCCCAGGATCTCGAGGGCCGACGGGCTGGCCCAGAGAATCACGCCGTCGGCAGTCGCGGTGAGAATGCCTTCGGAGCTGTTCTCGATCAGCGCCCGGGCCCGCCGCTCGCTCTCGCGCAGCGCCGCCTCGGCGAGGCGGTGCTCGGTGACGTCGCGGAAGCTCCAGACGCGACCGTTAGGCACGCCGTCGATGATCTGCGCCTGCGAGTAGCGCTCAAAGACGCGGCCATCCTTGAAGTACAGGACGTCGTAGCTGGCCTGCTCGGGCCGCGCGTAGAGCTCGCGGACCTTGGCGGTGAAGGTTTCGGGGTCGCGCAGCTGGTCGAGGACCCAGGCGATGGCGGTGCCGTCGTCGCGCCCCGCGAGGACCGACTCGGGGATGCGCCACATCTCGCTGAAGCGGCGATTGACCGAGAGGATCTTGCCGTCGCGTCCGACGACGAGGATGCCGTCGGCGGTGGACTCCAGGGTAGCGCGCAGCAGCGCCGTGGACCGCGAAATTTCGGCTTCGGCGCGCCGCCGGTATTCGGCTTCCCCGTTAGTCGGCTGCTCACCGGCATCATCCGGGGGCGGATCGTTGTCCGTTATCGCCATTGACGGAGGTTACCCACCTGCGGGCGGTGACGTCCATAGGCCCAGGGGCCCGATCCGCCTAGGGCACCGTATCCCGCGCGGTCGAGAGCGGCCGGACGAAGTCGATGGAGACCAGGTTCTGGTCCTCGGTGCGCGCCAGCACCGGCCCGCCGCGCGGCGGGCTGGTGAGCGTGGTGAGTACGTCGATGTGCTGGATCACGACCAGGTTGGGCACGACTTCGCGGAAGGTCGTCCTCGCGGTCCACTCGGAGACGCCGCGTGCCGCGCGCGCCAGCTGCGTCAGCGATACCCTGGTGTGGCGGATCTGGTAGGTCACGGGATCCAGATACGCGGACCCCTCCACGTCGGGCTCGCGCAACCGGCGCAGCGGCTTGAACTCGATGCGCAGCGCGTCGCGGCCGTCGACCCGCTCGACGCCCTTGAAGGTGAAGCAATGCGCCGCCTGGAAGGCCGAGTCGGCAAAGTCGGCCAGCACCGGCAGGTGGACGAACTGTCTCCCCTCGCTGCGGGCATCGGGGTCGGGCGTCACCACCTGCCCCGGCGCGTACGGCCAGCGCGCGTTGCTGGTCAGGTCGAGGGTGTCGATTTCCACCCTCCCGACCGCGTTGCTCCGCACATCGGCCAGCCGCCGCTCCATGCGGTAGCGGAACGGATAGCGATCCGACAGCAGGCGATAGCGTTCGGCGTTCTGGCGGAGCTGCTCGAAGACGGCGGCGAGAACCGCCTCGGCGGAGTCGCTGCCCGGCGTGCGGCAATTGCCGCTCGCGGTGACACGCAGATCGGCGAGACGGATCGCCAGTCGCGTGAGCCGCACCCGGAAGGCGGGCGAGGCGGTGGTAATGGAGATGAGGGAGTCGAAGGGCGAATAGCCGACCTGCCGCGCGATGAGGCGGTACGGCCCCGGCGCGACGCGGGTAATGGCGAAGCGGCCGTCCTCGTCGGCGAAGCGCTGGCTGAATCCGGGCTCGAGCACCACAACGGCGTAGGGCACCGGCTCGCCCGATTCGCTTACCACCGCGCCGCGCACCGTTGCGGACGGTTGTTGCGCCTGCGCCGGCGCGGCGGCAAGCATGACCGCCATGACACAGGCGATCGTGCGGCCGCCGGTCAGAAAGCCACGAAGATCAGGGACAGTCGGGCAGGTTCCGCAGCATGCTGGGGTCACTGGTGGTCGAGAGGACCTCTCGGCCCTGCTTCTGGTCCACCGTGAGCCACACGCCCTTGGAGGCGACGTCCACCACGTTGATATAGAACTTGAGTTTGCCGTTCTTGATGCCGGCGATGGCGTCCTGCTCACTCATCTTCCACGCGGTGCCGTCGGAATTGGTGCCGCCGATGTGCGTGACGGTGTCACCCTGCTTGGCGCTGCAACGGACCATGTGATTCTCGGCCATCTGCGTCGTGCTCCGCGTCGTGAGTGGCACATGCACCCGGTTCCCGCGTGCGATGCGTCCGGGAGGGAATCCATAATTATACGTCCGGCCCGCGGGTCATGGCGACCGGGTCCTGATATTCGAGATGGCGCCGGATGAAGGTGGCAAGCCTCCCGGGCTTGCTTGCCGCCGGGCGCCACAACGCCTACTCTCTACGCGTCTGCCCAGTCACTTGTCCGTCTCCTGTCCGGAGGACCCCCATGCGCAAGACCCCCATCGTTCTTTGTGCCCTTCTCGCAACCACGCTCGCGGCGCGCCAGGCCCAGGCGCCCGGCATCCAGTGGGGCGCGTCGCCGCCGTTCTTCCCGGCGGGCGCGCGCTTCGCGGTGCTCCAGGGCGATCCCTCGAAGCCCGGCCCCTACACGGTGCGGCTGTCGATGCCCGCCGGCTATACCATCAAGCCGCACTTTCATCCGACCGACGAGAATGTCACGGTAATGGCCGGCACCCTTGCCCTCGGCATGGGCGATTCCGTGGACGCCGGCCACGCGCGCCACCTGGTGGCGGGCGACTTCATCGTCGCGCCGGCGCAGGCGCACCACTTCGCCATGGCCCAGGAGCGCGCCGTGGTCCAGGTCCACGGCATGGGACCGTTCGTGATCACGTACGTGCGTCCCGCCGACGATCCTCGGCACACGCCGGCGGCGCACTAGCCGGCCGCGCATGCGCCCGCTCGTCTGTACGTGGCCGTGATGGGCGACTCAACGCGAGACATCTTCGGCGAGGCCGCCGGCGCACAGCCGGCGCATCCCGGCACCTACGGCGAGACACCCGCGGGATTCCGGCTTCCCGACGCGGCGCATCCCGGCCGCGTCCGGCTCCAGGTGTCCGACCTGTCGCGTTCGCTCGCGTACTACACAGACACCATCGGCCTGCGCCTCCTCGATCACCAGGGAGCGGACGCGGTGCTCGCGGCGCACGGCGACGACACCCCGCTGGTCGAGCTGCACGAGCGCCGCGGCGCGACGCCGGTGCCGCGCCGCGGCCGCGTCGGACTGTACCACTTCGCCATCCTGTTGCCCGATCGTCCCGCGCTGGGGCGTTTTTTCGCGCACCTGGGAGCGATCGATGCGCGCGCCGGATCCGCCGATCACCTTGTCAGCGAGGCGCTCTATCTCCAGGATCCCGACAACCTCGGCATCGAGGTCTACGCCGACCGGCCCCGCGAGACGTGGCGCCGCATCGGTCGCCAGCTCATGATGGCGACCGACCCGCTCGACGCACCGGGGCTGCTGGAGGAGGCGGCCGGCGAGGAGTGGGCCGGCATGCCGGCGGGAACGTCGATGGGGCACGTGCACCTGCACGTCGGCGACATCGCGCAGGCGTCGGCGTTCTATTCGAGTGCGTTAGGCTTCGACCGCATGGTCTGGGAGTATCCCGGCGCGCTCTTCCTCGGCGCCGGCGGCTATCACCATCACCTCGGCACCAACACCTGGGCCGGCGCGGGCGCCGCGGCGCCGTCGGCCGACGAGGCGCAGCTGCTCGAGTGGTCGATCGACCTGCCCGCGCGCGCGGACGTCGATGCGGCGGCCGAGAGCCTGGCGCGGGGTGGATTCGCCGCGGAGCGGGATGACGTCGCCGGCGCCCTGGTCACGCGCGACCCGTGGGGCACGCGCGTCCGGCTGCACCCCGCCTAGCGGCTCGCGGATCGAGGAACCCCGTCAGCAGGCCGGGATCCACCCCCACGCCCGCCTTCCACGCCCGCCGGCTGGGCGCGGCGCCTCGTTCTTAACCAGCCTGACAGAAAGAGCCTCAACTTCGGCGCAGACCGTCCCTCCGCACCAAAGTGTTGCTAAAAAACCCCACATTCGTGCTCAACATCAGGGCACCAAACTTGCGTACCAAATGACCCGGCAGTGGAGGTGCCGGAGCGATATTAAAGCGCGTGGTTGCTTGCCACGCCCATATCAGGTGATCCATGGACATGGATTCAGAGAAACTGCGCGTTCTCATTGTCGACGACAATGCGGACTATTCCGCGGCCACGGCAGACCTCCTCCGCTCGTGGGGCTACTGTTCAGAGGTCACCTCGTCCGCACGCAATGCGTTCGAGCTGGCGGAACGCTTTCGCCCGCGCGCCGTCATTCTCGACCTCGGCCTCCCGGACCTGCACGGCTACGAGCTCGCGAAGCGGCTTCGCGAGCAGGCCGGCGCGCGGAAGATTCACTTCATCGTCGTCACCGGGTGGATGCAGATCGCGGACCAATTGTCGAGCAATGCCGCCGGCATCGCGCACCACCTCATCAAGCCGGTGAACACCGATGTTCTCCGGGAGATACTGGCCGCCTATCAGTCCGCCGAAGAAATCAGCGCCACCATCGGCGTTTGATCGCGCCGGGGTTGCGGCGGATCCTCTCAGCTTACCAGTCTCCGGCCGTACCTTCCTTGCCAGCGGCGGCGGCATGTGCGAATGTCCTCGGTCGCACGCACGGCCCCATGGGGTGTGCTGGAGGGATGGCCGAATGGCTATGGCAGCGGTCTTGAAAACCGCCGGGTGCAAGCCCTTGGGGGTTCGAGTCCCTCTCCCTCCGCTCCTCCCGCCTCAGCAGCCGACGCGCTGCGTGCTCACCACGATCCGGTCCATGTAGCGATCCTGCGCCACCGGCGATCCGTTATTCCAGTAGTTCTCGAAGTACACCGCATTCAGCGCGTAAGCCGAGAAGGCGCCGAGGAAGTTCAGGTCGGTGCGGCTCGCGTCGAGCGTGCCGTTGATCCAGAACTCCGAGATGCCGTTCGACTGCCCCGCATCGTTCAGCCGCACGTGCGACTCGATGCAGTACCAGGTCCCCGAATTCGCCGTCGAGTAGATCGGGATGCTGCCCTTGCGCGAGCCCAGGAAGCGCAGGTGCGCGAAGTCGTTGTACGTCGTCGTCTGGAGATTGCCGGCGGTATCGGTCCCCGACGCCGGGTCGATGAACAGGAAATTCTCGTTGGGCGGCTTGCCCGACCAGTTGTGCGCGATGGCGGCCTGCGCGAAGGTCGTCGGCGACGCGAAGACGAAGGCGCGCGTCAGCTTGTCGCCGCCCCCGCCCGTCCAGCCCGGCGCGGTCCGGAAGTAGAGGCGGTAGTAGAGTTCGCGATAGTTCGCCGTCCCCGCATCCACCGGCCGCATGTAGGTCTGCGGCGTGCGGCCCAGCGCGAGATGCAGTGAGCCCGCGCTGACGGTGCCGGCGGCAAAGTGCGAGCGCATGCCGGTCGATCCGTTGTAGCCGCTCCCCGCCAGCCGCGTGAACTTGCCGCCCGAACTGTCGTACTCGAAGTAACTGCCGAGCCGGCTCGTCTCGAAGTCGTCACACCAGACCCAGCCCGCGTGGACACCCGCGCATTCGTTGTTCGCGCTGGCGGCGCCCGCCACGGTGACGGCGGCAGTACCCGTCTTCGTCTCGCTCGTGGCGGTGACGGTGGCCGATCCCGCCGCCACGGCAGTCACCAGCCCGGAGGCCGAGACCGTCGCCACGCCCGCCGCGCTCGTGGACCAGGTCACCAGGCGACCCGCCAGCACGATGCCATTGGCATCCTTGGTGACGGCGCCCAGCCGGACGGTGTCGCCGATGACCAGCGACGGCGCACTCGGCGACACCGTCACCGAGGATACCGGCTTGGGGCCGGCCGCGGCCACCGAGACCGTCGCCGCGCCCGACTTCGTCTCGCTGGTGGCGGTGACCGTCACCCCTCCCACCGCGAGGGCCGTGACCAGGCCCGTCGCCGACACGCTGACGATCCCCGGTGTACCGGCGGCCCACGTCACGGCGCGGCCGCTCAGCGGCGCGCCGGTCGAATCGGCCAGGATGGCCGTCATCCGCACGGTGTCGCCGACGACCAGCGCGCTCGTGCCCGGCGAGACCATGACCTGCGCCACCGGGGCGACGGGCGGCGTGATGACCGGCGCGTCGGCGGCGGCGGAGCAGGCAATGCAGGCGAGCAGGACCAGCGCGGACGTGGTCGGGACGTTAGGCATGGTCACCTGTGGGTGGCATCGAGAGAATCGAGGAAGACCCGCACCGCGCGGATCATGGCATCGGGATTGTCATTGGTGGTGAGATGGCCGGAGTGGGGAATGATCTCGACCTTCGACCCGGGAATCATGGCGGCAAAGGCCCGGGTGCTCGTCGGCGTGGCCTCGTCATGGTCGCCGGCGGTGAACAGCACCGGCAGGCGCAGCTCGTGCAGGCGCGGCGTGATGTCGTAGTGCTTCAGCGTGCCCGTCACCACGAACTCGCTCGCCCCCTGCATGTAGTTGTAGAGCGGCCCGGCGATCTGGGAGAAGCTGCTATCGGTGTCGGGGGTCGGCGGCGTGAGGAAGACGTACCGGCCATAATACTCCATGACGGCGCCCTGGTACGCCGCCGTCGTCTCGGCATGCTGGGCTTCGAGGCGGTGGATCGTCCGCTGGGTGGAGTCGGGCATGGTGCGCAGGAGGCTGTCGGCATCGTGCAGCCACATCGGAATCGAGAGCGCGCTGCTGGCGAGGATCAGCCCGCGCACGCCGCCCTGATGCGCCAGTGCGTATTCGGTCCCGAGGATCGTGCCCCAGGAATGGCCGAGGATGTACACGTCGCGGATGCCGAGGGAATCGCGCAGCGCCTGGAGCTCGCGCACGAAGCGCGGGATATTGAAGAGCGCGGTGTCGGTGACGTGGTCCGACTTTCCCGCCCCGAGCTGGTCGTAGATGATGACCGGCCGCTCGTCGGCCAGGGCGAGCAGCGGCTTGAGATAGTAGCTCGGCACCCCCGGCCCGCCATGGAGCAGGATCAGCGGCGTCTTCGTTCCCGACCCGGCGATCCGATACCAGATGTGGCCGCCTTCGACCGGGATCCGGCCCTCGCGCGGCTGGAGCGCATGCGGTCTTTTGCCGCAGGACACCACGGACAGGGCGAGGAGGACGGCGGACACGACACGGCGCATGAAGGACTCCAAGGAAGTGGATCGGAGTATCAACGATGCAGCGCGGCGGCCGGATTGGCGAGGGGGAGGTCCCGGGTTGAAGTTGTGAGCCGGACACTCCCCGGGTAGGTTTATCCCCCTCAACGCTTCGACGCTTCGACGTTTCGACGCTTCGACGTTTTGGTTTCCGGAGCGGTGGCCGAGTGGCTTAAGGCACAGGTTTGCTAAACCTGCGTAGGGGCAACCTTACCGGGGGTTCGAATCCCCCCCGCTCCGTTGGTTCTCCGCAGCCGTCAGCCGTCGGTCCGCGCCGCCAGCTCGCCCGCCCGCTGCACCGTTTCCAGCAACGTCGCGATGGTGAACGGCTTCTGCAGGAACAGAGTCCCGGCCGACACGGCACCCTGGTTCAGGGCGTCCTCCTCACTGTAGCCGGACATGAGCACGATCTGGATCCGGCCGTCGAGCAGCCGGACCCGCTCGGCGACCTGCCGCCCTGACAGCTGCGGCATCACCATGTCGGTCAGCAAGAGATCGATGTGACCCCGGTGCTCCTCGGCGAGCACCAGCCCCTGCGCTCCATCGGACGCTTCGAGTACCGTGTATCCGTGCCGAATCAGGACCCGTGAGAGCAGCGCACGCACCGCGGCTTCATCCTCGACCAGGAGGATCGTGCCTGACGCCGAAGCGGCGGGGTCCCGCGGCATTTCCGGGGCGCGCATCTCCGGCCGCGCGTCCACCCGCGGCAGGAGGACGACGAACGACGTGCCGCGGCCGCGCGCGCTGTCGACGCGAATGGCTCCCCCGCTCTGCTGCACGATCCCATACACGGTCGCGAGCCCCAACCCGGTTCCCGACTGCTTGGTTGTGAAGAAGGGCTCGAAGATGCGCGCCATCGTGTTCTCGTCCATGCCGGTGCCGCTATCGGCGACCTCGAGCGCCGCGAATCGACCCGGGGGCAGACCCCACGCCCTACCTCCGTCCGCATCGAGCTCGACGTTCCGGGTGGACAGCGTCAGCCGGCCGCCGGACGGCATGGCGTCGCGGGCATTGATGGCGAGGTTCAGAATCACCTGGCCGATCTGGGAATCGTCGGCCAGCACCGCCCCCAGGTCGGGATCGCGCTCGATGACGAGCTGGATATGCTCGCCGATGAGCCGCTCCAGCATCCGCACCAGCTCGTCGACGGTCGCGTTGAGATCCAGCGGCCGGGGCTGGAGCACCTGCCGGCGGCTGAACGCGAGCAGTTGATGCGTCAGATCCGACGCCCGGTCGGCGCCGCGGCGGATCTCGGCGAGATCCTGGCGGCGCGGATCGTCCGCATCCACCGTCGCGATCAGCAGGTCGGTGTAGCCGCTGATGGCTGTCAGGACGTTGTTGAAGTCGTGCGCGATACCGCCCGCCAGCCTGCCGATCGCCTCCATCTTCTGCGATTCCGCGAGCTGGCGCTGGAGCAGCTGGAGCGCCGTGATATCGCGCGCCACCGTGGACAGGAACTCCACCGAGCCGTCGGCACCCTTGTGAGCCAGGATGACTTGCGAGACCGGAATCTCGCGGCCGTCACGCGCGAGCAGGGCGGTCTCGCCGACCCAAGCGCCATCCCGGATGGCCGCGGGCAGGCCTTCACGCAGGATCAGCTCGCTCGCCCAGGCGGGGCGGAAGTCGGAGACCGGCCGACCCACCACATCTTCCTGCTCGGCGATGCCGACGAGGCGGCGGCCGGCGCGATTCAAGTAGAGCATCCGCCCCTCCGCCGTGGCGCTGCCCACGTAGTCGGTGGTTCCCTCGAGGATGGCCAACAGCCGACGCTGCTCGGCCTCCACGCGGCGTGATTCCGACAGATCACGGACGAAGGCGCTGAAGACCCAGTGGCCGTCGATCCGGAGCGGGACAATGCCAAGCTCCACCGGCACCAGGCTGCCGTCGCGGCGCCGGGCATCGCGAAAGATGCGCTGGCCGAGGATACGGGCCTCGCCGGTCGCGATGAATCGGTCGAAGCCGTGGCGGTGCAGCCCGCGATCGACCGGCGGGATGATGGTCTCCTCGATCGGCCGGCCGACCGCCTCCCCGGCCGTCCACCCGAAGGTGCGCTCGGCCTGGGCATTCCATCCGGTAATGATCCCCGTGTCGTTCACCACGATCACCGAGTCCAGCGACGCGTCGATGACGCCGCGCAGGGTCGCCTCCGAGGTGCGCAGCGCGGTCTCGGCGCGCCGGCGCTCGGTCATGTCCATCATCGCCCCCAGCATGCGCGTGGGGGCGCCGCGCGAATCACGCAACACAAAACCGCGGTCGTAGATATCGGCATAGGAGCCATCGGCTCGGCGGAACCGGTAGTCATCGGTCCAGGCACTGCCGCCCTGGTCGATCACGGCATGGATCCCGTGCACGACCCGATCGAGATCGTCGGGATGCAAGTGGCTGGTCCACGACGTGATGTCGACGGCACCATCCCGCGGGTGGCCAAAAGCGGTCTCGAAGTTTTCGTTCCACCACAGCGCGTCGGTTTGCAGGTCCCAGTCCCAAACGACGTCGTTGGTGGCGCGGGCCACCAGCTCGAATCGTTCGCGGTTGGCCTGCGAAGCGACGGTTGCCAGCCGCCGGTCGGTGATGTCCTCCGCCACGCCCACGACGCCGGAGATTGCTCCCTGCAGGTCGCGCAGCGGCACGACGCGGTAATAGAAGTGGCGCCCCTGCCATTCGATCTCATGACCGATCGCTTCGCCAGCGAGGGCGTCGCGGTGCGCCGCGATGGCCGTAGCATTGGTGCCCATGTGCTCGTAGAGCGACATGCCTACAACCTGATCGGGGGCGAGGTTCAGCGCTCCCAGCCCGGCCCCGAGGGAACTCGTGAGGCGCAGATCGCGGTCGGTCGTCCACACTGTTGCGGGCACCTGGCTCAGGATGTGGCGGACGCGGTGCTCTTCCTCCCGCAGCCGCACTTCGGCGCGGCGCGCCGACAGCGCGACGGCGCGCAGCTCGATGGACGATAGCACGCAGGTCGCGAGGTGCTCGAGCAAACCGATTTCGGCTTTGGTCCACCGGCGCGGCTTGTGATCGATCACGCACAGGGTGCCAAGGACGTGGCCGTCGTGGGTGCGCAGGGGAATGCCGGCGTACGCCACCACACCGAGATCCGGGATCGCGAGGTTGTGGCGGACCAGGGGATTGCGCCGAGCATCGCTGATGACCAGGGGCTCGCCCGTGACCACGACGTACTGACAGATGGAGTGCGAGAGCGGCGTCTCGCGCAGGTCGCACCAGGGCTTCCCCAGGCCGATGCAGCTCTTGAAGTACTGGCGGTTCTCGTCGACCAGGCTGATCAGCGCGACGGGCGCTTTAAGCAGCCGGGCGGTGAGGCGCGTGAGGCGATCGAACGCCTCTTCCGCCGGCGAGTCCAGCAGGTCCAGTGCCCGCAGGTGCGCCAGGCGGACGGGGTCACGCAACACGTCAGGGGCAACCGCCTGCGGTGGCTGCCTGGTACCACGTCGGGTGTGCTTCCGCGGGCCCATCGCTGGAACATTGTCCCCCTCGACAGCCACCGCAAGCACGCCCCGCCGTTGTCGGCCCCCGCGGCCGCTCTTAACTTAGGCGGCTCATGATCCGCGTCCGATTCGCCCCGTCGCCCACCGGCTACCTCCATGTGGGGGGCGCCCGCACGGCCCTCTTCAACTGGCTCTTCGTCCAGCACGCGCGACGTGCGGGCGAGGACGCGACCTTCATCCTGCGCATCGAGGACACCGACAAGGAGCGCTCGACCGCGGCGTTCACCCAGGTCATCCTCGACGGAATGGCGTGGCTCGGCATGACGCCCGACGAGGGGCCATTCTTCCAGGCCGAGGGCAAGGCGCGCCACCAAGCCGACGCCGACCGCCTCGTGGCCGAGGGCAAGGCATACCTCGACGACGGCGCGGTGCGCTTTCGCGTGCCGCAGGAAGAGATCGCCTGGGACGACGCGGTCCACGGCCGCATCAGCTTCCAGGGCAAGGACCTCCAGGACTTCGTCATCCTGCGCGCCGACCGCTCACCGATCTACAACCTTGCGGTCGTCTCCGACGACGTGGACATGAAGATCACGCACGTGATCCGCGCCGATGAACACATCTCCAACACGCCCAAGCAGATCCTGCTCTACCGCGCCCTCGGTTACGCGCAGCCGATCTTCGGGCACGTGCCCGTCGTCAATGGCGCGGATGGCAAGAAGCTCTCCAAGCGGCGCGGCGCCGTCGCCGTCGGCGACTACCAGGAGCGATTCCTGCCGGAGGCGATGGTCAACTTCCTCGTGCTCATCGGCTGGAGCCCGGGCGGCGACCGCGAGCTGTTCTTCGACCTCAATGAGCTGATCGACGCATTCGCCATCAAGGGGCTCCAGTCGAAATCCGGCGTCTTCGACGAGAAGAAGCTCGAGTGGATGAACGCCGAGCACCTGAAGCACATGGGCGCGGCGAAGGTGCTCGCGCGGCTGCACGACGCCGAGCTGGTGGCGGCGCCTAACGCCGAAGCGATGGTGGGGATCGTGCTGCCCCGCAGCAAGACCATCACCGACGTGCGCGCGCAGGCCCGCAGCCGCGCCGGCCTCGACCCGATCATCACCGATGACAAGGCGAAGGCGTACGTCGACAAGGACCCCGACGGGTATCGCAGGGGACTCGCGCTCACCGTCCAGGCGCTGCAAGCCACCGACGACTGGTCGGCCGCGAATCTCGAGGCGGTCCTGCGCGCCGTGGCGGAGTCGCACGGACTGAAGGCGGGCCAGGTCATGCAGCCGATCCGCATCGCCCTCACTGGGTCGACGGTGTCGGAGCCGGTGAACGAGACGCTGCACGTGATCGGGAAGGACGCGGCACTCGAACGTCTGAGCCTTTGACCGCCCGTCCGCCCGTTCGCCCGTCCGCCGAGCTGCGCCGGCCCGCTCTTCTTTGGGCGCTGCTGCATGTGCCCGTCATCCTCTTCCTCTACAAGACGTCCCTCGTCATCGCCGTCGGCACCCTCACCGGGGGCTACCGGGCGGCAATGCTCGTCGCCTGGGTACTGGAAGCGTGCTTCCTCGCCACCCTGCCCTTCCTGGCCGGCTTGCTCTTCAGCCGCAACGCGCGCGTCTATCGCTGGGCCGCACCGGCGCTGTCAGCGCTCTTCGCCGTCATCCTCGCGGTCGACAGCCGGCTCTACGAGGCGCTCGCCTTCCATCTCAACTCGCTCATCATCCGCGTTGCCTTCCAGCCCGGCGCGCTGGGCCAGATCGGCATTCCGGAGAGCGAGTTCGCGATATTCGCCGCCATCGTGGCCGCGCTGGTGGTGGCCGATATCGTGGCGGGTACGCGATTCATCGGCCGGTTCGCGTCGCCGGGGTGGCGATGGCGGTATCTGGCCATCCTCGCGCTGCTGCCCGTGGCCGACCGGCTGCTGGTCGCGACGCTGAACTTCACCGGCGGGCGCACGGTGATCGCGGCGGGCGACGTCATGCCGCTCCAGATCCGCTTCACCATGAGCAAGCTGCTGTCGAAGCTCACGGGCCGCCCGTTCGGGGGCACCGAGGATCGCCTCGCGCTGGCCGCCGGCCGCACCGCGCCGCCGCCGCTCCTGCCGGCCGACTCGGTCACCTTCACGCGCCGCCCCGACGTGGTGCTGATCCTGATCGAGAGCCTGCGCTCGGACTTTCTCTCCGACTCGGTGATGCCCCGCCTGTGGCAGCGGAGCCGGTCGGGCACGCGCTTCACGCATCACTACGCGTCCGCGAGCTCCACGCACTTCACCCTCTTCTCGATTGTCTACGGCGAGAACGCGCAGAAGCTCGAGTCGGTGGTGGGCGCGGGGCGGCCGCCGCTCCTCTTCGGCGCGATGCGCGCCCACGGCTATCACACGCGGCTGATCACGGCGAGCTCGGTCGACTGGATGGGGATGAAGCAGACGGTCTTCCGCGACGTCTCGGGCGATCTCGACACCGACATCCCGGGCACCGGCGTGGCCCGCGACTCGGCGATGCTGGCGCGGGCCACCGACTGGGTCTCGCGGGCCGACTCGCAGCCGGTCTTCCTGGTGCTCTTCTTCGACGGCACGCACTTCAACTACTCGTACTCGCCGGCGTCGCGGAAATTCACCCCCGACTGGGACGGGGCCGGCAGCATCACCGCCGCGCGCGTCGAGCCCATCCTGATGAAGCGGCGCGCCATGAACGCCGCCTACGAGGTGGACACGCAGATCGAGGGATTCCTCAACTGGTTCTCGCGGCGGCGGGGGCACGCGCCGCTGACCGTCGTCACCGGCGACCATGGCGAAGCCTTCCGCGAGCACGGCCGCGTGGGCCACGGCGCCGGCGTCGCCGAGGAAGAGATCCACGTGCCGATGGTGATGGTGGACGACAGCCTGGCGCGCGGCGTGACGGACGGCGTGACGAGCCACGTGGACATCGTGCCGACCATCTTCCACCTGCTCGGCGACCGCCACGACCCCGCTACCTACAGCGACGGCGCGCCGATGACGGCGCCGCCGCCGGGGCGCTTCGTGGTATCGACGGCGGGGTGGATTCCTCGTTATGCGGTCGTCGGCGAGCGGCTCAAGGCGCAGTTCTTCGGGCTCGACGCCGGGCTGGGAAGCGTGACCCTCACCGGCCCGGCCGACGAGCCCCTGCCCGATGCCAATGCGCTGTTGCGGCTGAACGCGCCGGCGATTCTACGGGCTCTTCGGCGCTAAAAAGGGGGAAGGGGGAAGGGGGTCCCCCTTCCCCCTTCCCCCTTCCCCCTTTTCTAGAGGTACCGCGCAATCGCCATCAGGCCGACCGCCACCATCAGGAAGACCGCCGCCAGGCGCGCGGCGCCGAGCAGCTTCTTCTGGAGCCGTCCCATCTGCTCCGACTGCTCCGGCGTGGGCGGCGCACCCGAGGATTTCAGCGTCGTCACGAGCGCCGTCAGCTTCTTGCCCGTCGGCATGCTGACCGTGACGCCCACGATCGCCGCCACGAGGGCCGCGGTCGCGCCGATCATGATCCCGTGGCCCGTGTGCGACAGGAACCAGTCGTGCGAGAAGCCCCCGGAGACGTGCCACATCAGGATCACCCCGCTCAGGATCGTGAACACCATCAGCATCATCAGGTAGATGGGCAGCTTGCGCACCCGTCCGATCTGATCCATCACCGGTCCAGCCGCGGGGCCCACCGCCATGACGCTCGGCAGGATGATGCGGGCCACCATGACGGCGCCGCCCACCCAGAGCGAGCCCATGACGATGTGCACGAAGCGGAGCAGAATGACGGTCGTATTGCTTAGCATCGATGACCTCGCTGAAGTGACTTTCGTTCCAAACTCTAGATTCTAGATTCTAGGTTCTTGTTTTTCCCTACCAGCCACTCCGCTGCCCCGCATTCTGCCGGTCGAGCCAGGCCTGGAGCGGCGCGAAGTACTCCAGTATCGCGCTGGCGTCCATCTGACGCGAGCCGGTGAGCTGCTCGAGCGCGTCCTGCCACGGACGGCTGGCGCCGAGCTGGAGCATCGCGTTCAGGCGCCGGCCGGCCTCGTGGCTGCCGTAGAAGGAACAGCGATACAGCGGCCCGGTGTGTCCCGACGCCTG